>JAGFWA010000021.1 GCA_017640245.1 Pelagibacteraceae bacterium | reverse complement strand
ATTTGAAGAAATATTATCTGCAACCTGAGATGTATTTTTTAATGACTTTAGCGTTTTAGAAAAATCAACAACATCCTTTTTGCTTAAAGTAGATAACTTTTCAAATTTTTTGATTAAACTAGATGCAAATGTTCTAGTATCTTCATTATCGTTTTCACTTGGAATTATTGAAATTTTACAATTTAAGTATTTTTTATTATCTTTGTCTATTTCTAATATTTTTACTCTTTCTAAACCTTCAACTAATACTTTGACTGTACCATCTGGTAATTTTAGCAATTGTAAAACTTTACTCAAACATCCGTAGGAATAAATATGTTCCTCTTGAGGGTCGTCAACTTCAGAATTTTTTTGTGTAACCAAAACCATGGATTTATCTGACTTCATTACTTCCTCTAAAGCCTTGATGGATTTTTTTCTTCCTACAAAAAGAGGTGTAACTATGGATGGAAAAATAACTATATCTCTAAGTGGTAAAAGTGGCTTTGAATTGCTTAAAGTCATAGGTATGAATATGGCAACTTAAAAAGTTATTTCAAGTGATATTTATGCGACAGATGTGGATTTAGTTTTTGAGTAGGTAATAATGGGTTCAGATTTACCTTTTGCTACTGTTCTATCAATTGTAACTGATTCAACATCTTCCATATCTGGTAATGAAAACATAGTTTTGAGAAGCATGGATTCCAGAATGGACCTTAGACCCCTTGCTCCAGTTTTTTTATTGATAGCTTTTTTTGCTATCTCAGATAAAGCATCTTCTCTAAACTCAAGTTTAACATTTTCAAATTCAAAAAGTTTTTTATACTGTTTTAGTAAAGAATTTTTCGGTTCTTTCAAAATTCTTATTAAAGACTTTTCATTCAGATCTTGTAGCGTTGCTATAACGGGCATCCTTCCAACAAATTCAGGTATTAGACCATATTTTATAAGGTCCTCTGGCTCTAATTTTTTAATAAGATCAGAAAGAGTTCTTTCTTCGTTGCTTTTAACTTGTGCGCCAAAACCAATTGAAGTCCCTCTACCTCTAGTATCTATAATTTTATCAAGACCTGCGAAAGCTCCACCGCATACAAATAAAATATTTGTTGTATCTACTTGTAAGAATTCTTGTTGTGGATGTTTTCTTCCACCTTGTGGTGGAACACTTGCAATTGTTCCCTCCATAATTTTTAATAATGCTTGTTGTACTCCTTCACCGGAAACATCTCTCGTGATAGAGGGATTTTCTGATTTTCTGCTTATTTTATCTACCTCATCGATATAAACAATTCCCCTTTGAGCTTTTTCAACATTATAATCTGCAGCCTGTAATAATTTCAAAATTATATTTTCTACATCTTCTCCAACATAACCTGCCTCTGTTAATGTGGTGGCATCAGCCATTGTAAAAGGTACCTCTAAAATTCTTGCTAATGTTTGTGCCAATAAAGTTTTACCACAACCAGTAGGTCCAACTAATAATATATTGGACTTAGACAGTTCAACGCCTTTAGTATTTTTTGATTCATGGCTTAATCTTTTATAATGGTTATGAACTGCAACTGATAAAACTTCTTTAGCATGTGTTTGGCCAATTACATAATCATCAAGAATTGTACAAATTTCTCTAGGAGTGGGAACCCCTTCTTGATGTTTTACTAAGGAGTTTTTGTTTTCCTCCTTAATAATATCCATACAAAGTTCAACACACTCATCGCATATAAAAACCGTAGGACCTGCGATAAGCTTCTTAACTTCATGTTGACTTTTTCCGCAGAAGGAACAGTAAAGAATATTTTTATTATTTTTATCTGACATAACGAATCAAAGTTTAGTTTTAAATGTTAGTGAAATTTAAGGCAAGTGTAAGTTGTAGCACTAACTACATCTTGTGTATTATTTTCTTTTTTCAACTACGGAATCAATTAAACCAAAATCTTTTGCTTCTTCTGCTGTCATAAACTTGTCTCTTTCAAGAGCCTGGGAAATTTCTTTTATAGATTTGCCTGTATGCTTCGAATAAATCTTATTTAATCTTTCCTTTAAAGACAAAATTTCTTTTGCGTGTATTTGTATATCGGTTGCTTGACCCTGAAAACCAGCGGATGGTTGGTGAACCATTATTCTAGAGTTTGGTAAAGCAAATCTTCTTCCTTTTTCACCGGCAGCCAACAAAAAAGATCCCATCGAGGAAGCCTGTCCTATACACAGAGTAGATACTGGAGATTTTATGTATTGCATTGTATCGTATATTCCAAGTCCGGAAGTTACTAATCCACCTGGACTGTTAATATAGAAAAAAATTTCTTTTTTAGGATTTTCTGATTCTAAAAATGAAAGCTGTGCTGTAACCAAAGAGGCAACATTATCGTTAACATTACCAACTAAAAAAACAATTCTCTCTTTAAGAAGTCTAGAATAAATATCATATGCTCTCTCTCCTCTGGCGGTTTGCTCAACAACCATTGGTATCAGATTATTCATTTTTTCTTCAAATTTACGACTCATGACACTAACGCTTATACAATTTTAAAATGGTTTTTGCTAATTTTTTTTATTTTTTCTTTATCGTTTTTAACTTTTGCTGCTTTTTTTTAGGATTATTAGTTTTGAGACTTTCTTCAGTATGAGTAAAACTTTTTAATATCTCTTCTGCTTTTTTCAAATTAATAGATTTTTTTGTTAAAGTAATTTTGCTTTTAATTAATTCAATAATTTTATCTTCATACAAAACACCCCTTAGGCTAGCTACGGCACTTGGATTTTTTTGATAATGTTCCATTACCATTTTTTCTTGACCTGGCATATTTTTTATATGTTTTTGAATTTCATTTCTAATTTCGTCTTCATTTATTTTTAAATTATTTTTTTCTCCAATTTCGTTTAAAATAAGACCAATTTTTATTCTTGATTTCGCCAATTTGATATTTTTATCTTTATGTTTTTCAATATCTTCTTTCTTTAAATTTTGAGTGATTATTTTAGTTTCTTGTTCAATTAAATTTTGAGGAAGATCTACGCTGTGAGAACTTTCTAATTGTTTTAAAATATCTTTTTTTGTGATAACGTTTAAGCTGTTTTGATATTCAGACGTTATTTGTTTTTTTATCAAATTTTTTAAGTCGTTAATATCTTTAGCGCCAAGTTTTTTTGCAAAATCATTATCAATTTTAGTCTTAATTGGTTTTTTTATATTTATAATTTTACAATTAAAATTTGCTTTTTTATTGGCCAATTCTTTTTTAGGATAGTTTTCTGGAAGTTTAACCTCAACAGACTTAACTTCGTTTTTTTTAGATCCTAGCAACTGATTGTCAAAACCTTTGATAAACAAATCTCTTCCTAGAACAAGTTGAGTACCTTTTCCTTCATTTCCCTCAAAATTTTTGCCATTAACCATTGCGGTATAATCAAAAATTACTAAATCTCCAAAATTGGCTTTTTCACTTTCTTGTTTGTCTGAAAAGTTTTGTTGGTTTTTTGCGATTTCATTTATTCTTTTTTCTATTACATCTTTTTCAATGGAAATTTCATAATCTATAGCTCTTATTTTATCTAGCGGTTTTAGCTTAATATTTGGCAGCGTTTCAAGTTCTATTGTATAATTTAAATCTTTACCTTCGCCAAAAGTTTTAAGATCAATTTTTGGTTGGCCCGCAACTTTTATTTTATTATCCTCAATAGCCTTGGCACACGTTTCTTTCAAAACATTATCAACCACTTCACCGTAAAGAGCTTTTCCGAATTGATTTTTAATAACGGTTAAAGGTACTTTGCCTGGTCTAAAACCTTTTAAATTAGCTTTGCTTTGTAGTTCAGAAAGTTTTCCTTCTAATTTTTTTTCAATAGTTTTCTTGTCAACTAGAACTGATAAACTAGTTTTTAACCCTTTTTTTGAATTAATTTTAACTTTCATCATATTTGGTGGGCAAGAAGAGACTCGAACTCTTAAACCTTTCGGTACTAGTTCCTAAGACTAGCGCGTATACCAATTCCGCCACTTGCCCCTATTAAATTTGAGTGATTTATATAACATTGCTTAATATAAATAAAGCTTTGATAATAGATCAAGATTTTAACTATTAGATTTTCTTGAAATTAAATAATAAAAAATAAGATAAAATAGCAACAAAGAAAAAAACCATATCCTGCTGAATAAAGAATTTTCCATAAAATAAAAAGCAGGTAAAATTAGAAATAAATAAACTGTGTTTATTATTAATGAAGTTAAATAATTTTTTTTTATTAACTTTTTATAAACCAACATATGTAAATGATTTTCATCAGGAAGAAGTGGTGATTTTCTTTGGTATAATTTTCTAAAAAAAGAGAAAAAAACTTCAAAAAATAGATAAAAAACAAGTGTAGAAAAGAAAAATGAAGAAATTTGTGGATTTGCATTATTAATGGCTATGATATTTAAGGTAATTATTGTTCCAAATAGATAAGAGCCACTATCTCCTAAAAAAATCTTAGCGCTTGGAAAATTAAATAAAAGGAATGAAAAAAAAATTACTGTTTGGGCTGCTATAAATAATGCAAATTCTGTTTGTTCATTACTAAGACTAATAATTAAAAGTATACAGTTTATTATTATTAAATGTATTGCCAGTAAACCATTAAATCCGTCTATTAAATTTGCACCATTAACAATAAATAAAAAGCATAATAAAATAAAAAACAATTCAAAAAATCTATTTCGCATCCAGTCTACTAAATAAGGGACGTCCATATTTTCTATATTTACTGATAAAAAAATAATGCTTAACAGCAAAATAAAAATCATTGCAAATAATCTTGAAGTTGCATTTATTTTAAGTTTTAAATCATCCAAAAAGCCTATTAGAAATAGAGTTGCAGACAAAAAGAAATAATCATTTAAAAATTCATCAAATAATAAATGATTAATTAGGATATAAATTACTAATGATATTATTGCGGCCAAACCTCCACATCTAGGTACAGGATCTTTATGAAATGCTTGAGGTTTATCAAAATCCTGATCTAATAAAATTCCATTTCCAATTTTTTTCGATAAATTTTTTATAACTAAAAAAATAAAAAACGTTGATATAGAAAATAAAGAAAGTAGACTGAGTTCGGCCGAATCTGTTGGCATTAATTATTTTTAATTCCTCTGTTACCTTTTTTAACAATATATATACCTGCAATTATAACTATTAAAGAAGTCAAAACTTTCCAAGTAATTTGTTCATCCATGATGAAGTAACCAAATATAACGCCGAATATTGGTATTAGGTAAGCCACCTGTGCTTGAAAAACTAATCCATTTGTTATCAGGATATGAAATCTCAACATCCATGCAATTCCTGTAGCAAATATTCCTAAATAGATAAGTGATAGAGTTGACTCAAATGAAGGATTTAAATTCACCCATGGCTGCTTATAAAGACAAAAAGGTAGAAGAGAAATTAGTGACCAAATTATAGTGGAGGTAGTAACATTTTCGTTTCCTTTATTTTTTAAAAATTTTAAAATTAATATTCCTCCAATCACATATAATGTTGCTGCAAAAAGTATTATTAAAGCATAGATAAGATTACTTTCTGAGATCACCAATTTATCAAAAAACAAAATAGCAACTCCTATAAAACCAATGGTCACGCCAATGCTCTTTGTTAAATTAAATTTTTCATTAGATGTAAAAAAATGAGCCAATATTGTTCCGCTCAATGGTGTTGAACTCATTAGAATTGCAGACAAATAGCTTTGAACTTTATCTGTGCCATAAGCGATAAGTAGAAATGGCATTGAAATGTTGACAATTCCAACAAGAGCGTAAAGTTTCCAATCTTTTGAAAACGCCATTATTTTAATTTTTTTATAAAAACACCAGAGAACTAAGAGTAATGTTGCAAAAAAAACTCTAACAAAAACCAAGGTAAAAGTATCGTAAGTATAAGTTGCTATTTTAATATTAAAAAAAGCTGACCCCCAAATTGCTGCTAGTAAAACTAATAAAAAAATATCAATAGCTTTAGGTTCTCTCATTTGATTATTTCTCTTTCCGAACCATTTGTTAATTTAATTAACTCACTGTAAGTAATTTTAAATACACAATCAGGATGTCCCGCAGCACCATATATATATTGAAATCGACTTAAAGATTTATCAATTAAAATATTTAATTTTTTTAAATGACCAACGGGAGCCACTCCTCCAATGGAAAAACCCGTATTTACTTTAACTTCATCGGCATTAGCCATAGAAACATCTTTTTTGTCTAAAATTTTTTTTAATTTATTGAGCGAACATCTTTTGTCTCCAGCAACTAAACAAATTAAAAAGTCACTCTCTGCTCTGAAAACTAAACTTTTAACAATAGCACCTAGTTCACATTTTAACGAATTTGCTGCATCTTTGGCGGTTCTGGCAGTAGTATCTAAAACTAATATTTTTAAATTAGGATCAAATTTTTTTATAAATTCTTGAACTCTTTTTACGGATTCTTTATTTAATAATTCACTCACTGTTTTATTTTAATCTTTTTAAAGCAGCGGAAACACCTTTAACCAGATCTTCTGCTATTAACCCTTTTCCATAGTGTTTTGCGATATCTCCATGCAGCCATGTAGCTGCAGCAGCAGCTTCGTTCATGGACATTTTTTTATCTCCTACTAAACTTGATATGATTCCTGCTAGAACATCGCCTGATCCAATAACGGCTAGTTCACTTGATGTGTGTTTGTTTATAATGATTCTTGTGGGAGAACCAATAACAGTTGTATTACCTTTTAATAAAATATTGGATTTACATATTTTTAAGAATTTCAAAACTTTTTCCTTGTTAGTTAAGTTTTTTTTTATTTTTGGAAAAAGTCTATGAAATTCAGCATGGTGAGGTGTAATAAGTTTATATTTATCTAGATGCTTTAAAAGTTTTGAAGTCTTTCCTTGAAACGAATTGATCGCATCTGCATCTATAATTACATATTTAATTTGTTTCAAAATTTCTTCTGTAAATTTAAGCGTTCTAGAACTCTTGCCTGCCCCCGGACCTACTAAAGCTACTGTGGTTTTTTTTCTCTCTTTTTTCAAAAAACTCTTTAGAAATGAAAAATTATTGATTTCAATTTTTAAAGCCGATGGGAATTTGTGAGATAAAATCGGAAGTGTTTCTTTACTGCAGATTATTTTGACCGAGCCTACACCTACCCTTAAGCAAGATTCAGCGGCAAGAATTGTAGCCCCAATCATGTTTTTTTGAGCCCCTAAAATCAAAACTCTGCCTCTTGAATATTTATTGCTAGATTTTCTTTTCCAAGGAAACTTAGAGAGCCAAAGTTTTGGACTATTTTTAAACAATTTCATTCAATTTCAAATTGTATAATGTAAAAAATGCATACCAGCCATATATTTTTTTATAGTATAAAAATCATAAAATTTGGTAATGTTCCTTAAATATTTAAACAATTTAAAGGCTTTTTATGAGCGCTGGCGCTGTACTTAAATTAATGAAAGAGAAAGAGATTGAATACGTAGATCTCAGATTTACCGATCCGAGAGGAAAACTTCAACACGTGACCATGGACGGAAAAGTTGTGGATGAAGAAATGTTGAATGTAGGAGTTTACTTTGATGGTTCTTCCATAGCCGGTTGGAAAGCAATTAATGAATCTGACATGATTTTAAAACCGGATCTTGAAAGACAAGTTGTAGATCCTTTTACTTCTCATAATACTCTTATCTTGTTCTGCGATGTATTAGATGCTGTAAAAAAAGATCCTTATGAACGTGATCCTAGAAGTACTGCAAAAAAAGCTGAAGCCTATTTAAAAAAATCTGGCATTGGTGACAAAGCCAATTTTGGTCCAGAAGCTGAATTTTTTGTTTTCGATGATGTTCGATATAAAAATGATATGAATGAAACTGGCTTCGTTATAGATAGCTCTGAAGGTCCTTATAACACTGGAAAAAAATATGAAAACGGAAATATGGGACATCGTCCTGGAATTAAGGGCGGATATTTTCCTGTACCTCCTGTTGATGCTGCTCAGGATATGAGAAGTGAATTTTTAAAAGTTTTAAAAGACATGGGTATTAAAGCTGAAAAACATCACCACGAAGTTGCGCCAAGTCAACATGAACTTGGAATGGTTTACGATACATTAACAACTCAAGCAGACAATTTACAACTTTATAAATATGGCGTTCATATGGTTGCTCATTCTTTTGGAAAGACAGCAACTTTTATGCCAAAGCCAGTCAAAGGTGACAATGGTTCAGGCATGCATGTGCATCAATCTTTATGGAAAGGAAACACAGCTTTATTTTCCGGAAATAAATATGCTGGATTATCCGACACAGCCTTACATTACATAGGTGGAATTTTAAAACACGCAAAAGCAATTAATGGTCTTACTAATGGTATAACAAATAGTTACAAAAGGTTGATTCCAGGTTTTGAAGCGCCAGTATTATTAGTTTACTCTGCAAGGAATAGATCAGCTTCTTGTAGAATACCTATTGTAACGAATAAAAAAGCAACTAGATGTGAAGTTCGATTTCCTGATGCTGCTAGTAATCCTTATTTAAGTTTTGCTGCAATGCTAATGGCAGGAATAGATGGTATTAAAAACAAAATTGATCCAGGAAAACCTTTGGACAAAGATTTATATGCATTAGATGAATCTGAAGTTAAAAAAATACCTACCGTCTGTGGTTCGTTAAGAGAGGCGATGGAGAATTTAGACAGAGATAGAAAATTCCTAACTCAAGGTGAGGTATTTACTGATGATCAGATAGATGCTTATATAGCTTTGAAATTTGAAGAAATTTACAAACTCGAACACACACCGCATCCTATAGAGTTTGATATGTATTACAGTTGCTAGTTTTATTTTTTGCTTTTTAAAATTTTTTCGTCAGCAACTCTATTTTTATTTACACCTTTTTTAATAGTGTAATCTAAAGTTCCGTGAGCACCGGCTTCTACAGCCTTGCGTTGAGTTCTGAACAACTTCTTCTCTTTGGCTTGCTCTACCAGTTTGTTAGAATGCTCTACCAAATGTTTTTTGTCTCTCATGACGAAACATTATAAACAATTACAGATTGTATTCAATACAGAGTATCAAGCTTTAAATGACTCTCCGCAACCACAACGTTCCGTTTCATTAGGGTTTTTGAATACAAATCGAGAAGAAAACTCCTCTTTTTTGTAATCCATTTCTGTTCCCAACAGGTACATAATGGCACTAGGATCTATAAAAACTTTTACACCCTTGTCTTCAATAACTTCTTCATTTTTTTTGACTTCTTTTGCATATTCCATCACGTAAGACATTCCAGCACAACCGCCGGATTTAACCCCTACTCTAACACCGATGGCTGAATCATCTGACTTAGACATTATCTCCTTAATTCTAGAAGCAGCGTTATCACTTAATTTGATTACTTGTTGGCTCATAAATTTAGTTCCAATTTTGCAGCTTCCGACATCTTTGATTTATCCCATGGAGGATCCCATACGAGATTCAATTTAACGTCAGAAACACCGTCGACCTTTGATATATAATCCTTCACCTGTGTTGGCAGACTATCAGCCACAGGACAATTTGGCGTGGTTAAAGTCATGTCAACATTAACCTCATTTTTATCATTAATCTCAAGTTTATATATTAAACCTAGTTCATAAACATTTACTGGTATTTCAGGATCATAAACTTTTTTGATTTGGTTTATTACCTTGTCTTTCAAATTACTCATCAATCAATTTTTTCTGTATTCACTGTTTCTTTTTTTTCTTCTGCAGCAGATATAAATGTGTGCCAAGCCAGGGTAGCACATTTCACACGCATTGGAAATTTTTTTACTCCAGATAATGACATCATTGTCACGTTCTCATTTTTGCTAACATTATTTATTGTTATTTTAGATCCCTCTCTAATCATAGTTAAAAATTCTGATATAATTTTTTTTGCTATATCAAAATCTTTCCCTTTTACAATCTCTGTCATAATCGATGCCGAAGCCATTGAGATAGCACACCCTTCTCCTTCGAATGAAACATCGATCACTTTTTTATTATCATCCAATTTTAAAAATACGTGTACTTTATCACCGCAAAGCGGGTTGTATCCTTCTGCCTCTTTATTGAAACCATCACATTTTTTTTTATTTCTAGGATTCTTTCCGTGGTCTAATATTATTTCTTGATATAATTCTTTTAAATCCATTTAAATTTTAAAAACTTTCTTGCAGTTATTTATGGCTTTACTTAAAACATCAATATCTTCCTTAGAGTTATAAATGCCTAAAGAAACTCTTGCAGTTGCAGCGATACCAAATTTTTCATGTAAAATTTGGCAGCAATGATGACCGGCTCTTATTGCAACTCCATCTTCATCTAAAATGGTAGCTATGTCGTGAGGATGGATGCCTTTTATAGTAAACGATATAATTGACCCCCTACTCTTTGGATCTCCGATAATTTTAACAGAGTTATGTTTCCTAAGCTGTTCTAATCCATATTCCATAATTTCTTTTTCATGTTGCATAATATTTTTTATTCCGATGTTTTCGATAAATTTAATGGATTCTGAAAACCCAACTACCTCTGCTGTCTGTAATGTTCCTGCTTCATATTTAGCAGGACTTTCGGCAAAAGTAATACCATCTTTTTTTACTTCTTCGATCATTCCTCCGCCTCCATGATATGGAGATAATTCGTCTAACCATTTCTTCTTTGCATACAAAATTCCTACCCCTGTTGGACCATACATTTTATGGCAAGAGATAGCATAAAAATCACAACCTAGTTCTTGCATGTTTAATGGTAAATGAGGTGCGGCTTGACTCCCGTCAATCAATACAGGAATTTTTTTTGTTTTTGCTAAATCAATAATTTTTTTAATAGGTAAAATTGCTCCAGTAACATTTGACAGATGAGTAAGTGCAATAATTCTAGTTTTGCTTGATATTAATTTTCTGATTTCATCAACATCAACTTCTCCTTTGTCATTGCATTCTGCAAATTTAATAACAGCCCCTTTTCTCTGTCTTATAAAGTGCCATGGCACATAATTAGAATGATGTTCTAATTCAGTAATTAAAATTTCATCACCTTTTTGAATAAATTTTTCACCATAAGTCGTGGCAATTAAATTAATTGATTCAGTAGCATTCTTGGTAAATATTATTTCCTCTCTTGATTTAGCGTTTATATATTTTTTAACAATGTCTCTTGTCTCTTCGAATCTGTTAGTAGCTGTCACTGCTAAGCTATGCACACTTCTTCCAATATTTGAAAATTCTTTTTGATAAAATTTAGAAATTCTATCTATAACTCTTTTCGGTTTCTGAGATGAATTTGCACTGTCCAAATAAATTAATGGTTTCCCGTTTATTTTTTCTTGAAAAATTGGAAACTGAGATTTAATTAGCTTAATGTCCATAAATTTGTTTCGCTAGTTTGTCTTGAATAAATTTTTTAATCGAAGCACTTTTAATAATTTGAACTACATCATCTAAAAATCCTTTTATTAAAAGTTTTGTAGACTCTTTTCTATTTAGACCTCTCGTCATCAAATAATAAAGTGAATCTTCATCAAGACTTCCAGAAGTGGATCCGTGGGAACATTTAACGTTGTCAGCATAAATCTCTAATTCAGGTTTGGAATCAAATTCAGAATCGCTACTTAATAATAAGGCTTGGCTTAACTGATAAGCGTTAGTTTTTTGGGCGATATTTTTTACATAAATTTTACCCTGATACACACCTTTGCTATCAGAGCTTAAAACACTCTTAACTTTTTGGTAACTCTTACAATTCTCAGCTAAATGATTTATGCGCGTTTTAATTTCCTGATGATCATTGGTATTCAAAAATAAGGCTGATTGTACGTTACATTCAGAATTTTTTCCCTCTAAATCACATTCAATGTCTAATTTGTTAAATTTGAGTCCTGATGAAAAAATAAAACTTGTATAGTTTGAATTTGACAAAAGTTTATTTTTTGAAAATTTATAAAAATAACCATTACTTCTATTGTCTTGAATAAATATATGTTTAAACTTAGAATTTTTTTCCAATATCACGTTCTCACAAATATTGTTTATAAATTTAAATTTGGATTCATTGACAGTATAGTCAATAATATGAATCTCTGAATTTTCTTTGATTGTTATTTTATTTTTTTTATTTAAAATTTTATTCTTCAGGTCTTTCGTAAAAAAGTTATAAATTATTACAACTTTTTTAAGTCTATAATTCTTTTCAATCTCTAATGAATATCCTTCTTTTGCTAAGGCGTTATTTAAACAAACTAATGGATTTTGGCTTGTTTCATAATTGATGTTATCTTTCTTGTAAGAATTAATTCTGATTTTACTTTTATCTTCGTAATCAAAGTTGCTTGATTGTAAATTGCCATTTACAAGTAATATATAATTGTGATCAAAATCTTTAAGTAAATTTATTTTTTTAATATCAGCTAATGTATTTTTTGTGTCTAATTGATCAAAATTTTTATAAACTATGTCTCTAAAATCTGAAAATTTCCAATCTTCAAGTTTTTTACTTGGAAATCCATTGGTATTAAAAAATTCTAAATTTTTTATTCTAAAGTTCTTTTCTTTTTCGCTTATTTTTTCAATTTTATCGATCTCACTAGAATTAATTTCAAAATTGTGCATTATTTTAATTTGTTTTTTTGTAACCTGTTTTTTCTAATTCTTCAGCTAATTCACTACATCCAGATTTGACAATTTTTCCATCAGACAAAACATGAACAAAATCAGGTTTGATGTAATTAAGCAATCTTTGATAATGAGTTATAACTAAAAAAGATTTTTTTTTATTTCTTGATGAATTTACTCCGTTAGCGATAACTTTTAGAGCATCAATGTCCAATCCTGAGTCGGTTTCATCTAGTATAGAAAAGTTTGGATCTAAAATTTTCATTTGTAAAATTTCATTTTTTTTCTTTTCGCCGCCAGAAAAACCAACGTTTAATTGTCTTGATAAAAAATTCTCATCAATTCCAAGTTCGGATGATTTTTCTTTCAGCAATTTTAAAAAGGACAGCGTGTCCATTTCTTTTTCACCTCTTGCTTTACGAATAGAGTTTAAAGATGTTTTTAAAAAAATATTTGTGTTTACCCCGGGTATTTCTAGAGGATATTGAAAAGCCAAAAAAATTCCTTTTTTAGCTCTTTCTTCAATGGTGATTTCTTTTAGATCTTTTCCTTCAAAATTTAATTTTCCAGAAATTTTATACCCGCCTTTTCCTGATAGGACATTTGCTAAAGTACTTTTACCTGAACCATTGGGGCCCATTATTGCATGTAATTCACCAGGTTTTATACTTAAGTTTAGACCTTTAAGAATTGATTTATTATTTATCGATACTTGTAAATTTTTAATTTCTAACATTATCCAACGCTTCCCTCTAAACTAATGCTCACTAATTTTTGAGCCTCTACAGCAAATTCCATTGGCAATTGCTGTAGCACTTCTTTACAGAAACCATTTACAATTAGACTGACAGATTCCTCTTGGTTTAAACCTCTTTGATTACAATAAAATAATTGCTCTTCGTTTATTTTAGATGTGGTAGCTTCATGTTCTGCGATAGATGAAGAATTTTTATTCTTAATATAAGGAATGGTATGGGCACCACATTTGTTACCCATAAGTAATGAATCACATTGAGTATAATTTCTTGAATTTAAAGCTTTTCTTCCAATGTCAACCAAACCTCTGTAAGTATTATCAGCTTTCCCTGCTGATATTCCTTTTGAAATAATTTTGCTTTTTGTATTTTTTCCTAAATGAATCATCTTCGTTCCTGTATCAGCTTTTTGGTGATTGTTTGTAATTGCGATTGAGTAAAATTCACCTATAGAATTATCTCCTTGCAATATGCAGCTAGGATACTTCCATGTAATTGCAGATCCAGTTTCAACTTGTGTCCAAGAAATTTTAGAATTTCTTCCTCTACAAACACCTCTTTTTGTAACAAAGTTATAAATGCCGCCAACCCCATCTTTATCTCCTGGATACCAATTCTGAACCGTTGAATATTTAATCTCCGCATCATCTAGAGCTACTAATTCAACATTTGCTACATGTAATTGTTTTTCATTTCTTATGGGTGCTGTGCAGCCTTCAAGGTAACTAACATAGCTTCCTTTATCAGCTATGATAAGTGTTCTTTCAAACTGTCCTGTTTCTGAAGCATTAATCCTGAAATAGGTAGATAGCTCCATTGGAC
>JAGFWA010000020.1 GCA_017640245.1 Pelagibacteraceae bacterium | reverse complement strand
AGCTTCTTTTTTGGGTTCTTCTTTCTTAGGTTCTTCTTTTTTAGCTTCCTGTTTAGGAGCTTCTTTTTTGGGTTCTTCTTTCTTAGGTTCTTCTTTTTTAGCTTCCTGTTTAGGAGCTTCTTTTTTGGGTTCTTCTTTCTTAGGTTCTGTTTTTGGAGCTTCTTTACCGTCTTTTTTTCTATCTTTTTTTGGAATTGCCTTTTGAGGATTATTGCCAGCCTTCGGCATAGGCATAATTTTTGCTTCTCCTAAAATTCTGGATACCCTCATAGTCGGTCTTGCACCTTTACTAATCCAATATTTCACTCTTTCTGTCTCTATTTTGATTCTTTCTTTTCTGTCCTTAGGAAGTAAAGGGTTAAACAGTCCAATTTTTTCTATAAACCTACCGTCTCTTGGAAATCTACTGTCTGCAACTACAATTTTATAAACCGGTCTTTTTTTAGCTCCACCCATTGATAATCTAATTTTAAGCATATTATTTATCCTCCATTTATTTTAAGTTATTTAAAAGCTCATTTGGAATTTCACCGCCTGGCATCTTTCCTTTTGACATTTTTTTCATCATTTTTGACATCATTTTAAATTGTTTTAACAATCGATTTATTGTCTGAACATCTGTTCCTGAGCCTGATGAAATTCTTTTTCTTCTTGATCCGCTTATAATATCCGGATTCTCTCTTTCTTTTTTTGTCATTGATAAGATGATTGCTTCATTCGCGGATAATAGTTTTTCATCAACATTAGCATTTTGCATCTGTTCTTTTGCTTTACTAACACCGGGTAAAAGAGAAAGCACACCCTCCATACCGCCCATTTTTTTCATTTGCCTTAATTGCAATAAATAATCCTCAAAGGTAAAAGTGCCTTTTTTAATTTTTTCTTCAGTTGATTTAATTTTTTCTTCATCAAGATCTTGAGATGCTTTTTCTACTAAAGAGACGATATCTCCCATTCCAAGAATTCTATTTGCCAGCCTGTCTGGATGAAAAGATTCTAAATCATCTATTTTTTCACCTACACCTATAAACTTTATTGGCTTTCCGGTAGTTTGCTTCATACTTAAGGCAGCACCACCCCGACCATCACCGTCAACTCTTGTTAATATAATGCTAGTTAAACGAACTGCTTTATCAAATTCAGAAGCTAAATTAACAGCGATTTGTCCCGTTAAAGAATCCGCGACCAAAATTGTTTCTACAGGGTTAAGAGTATCTTTGAGAGTTTTAATCTCTGTCATCATATTTAAATCCATTTGGGTTCTGCCGGCGGTATCAAAAATTATTATATCTGAGCCGCTCAAACTGGCTGCATTTATTGCTCTTTTTGCAATATCTATTGGCAACTGATTTTCAACAATTGGTAAAGCATTTAAATTATTATTTTCAGCCAAGACTTTTAACTGCTCTTGTGCGGCAGGCCGATAGATGTCCAAACTAACTAGCAAAACTTTTTTTCTAAAATTCTTTTCTATATTTTTTGCAAGTTTTGCTGCTGTTGTTGTTTTTCCTGATCCCTGTAAACCAAGTAATAATATTGATGCAGGAGGAACAGCTTTTAAATTAAGATCTTCGCTTTTTTCACCTAATATTTTAACTAATTCATCGTAGACAATTTTTACAAGCATCTGTCCAGGAGAAGTGGATCTAATGATCTCCTGACCGATTGCTTTAGGTTTTATATTTTCTATAAATTCTTTTACTACTGGTAATGCAACGTCGGCACTTAGTAATGCTTGTCTAATTTCTTTTAAGCC
The DNA here is from genome assembly GCA_017640245.1 of Pelagibacteraceae bacterium. GTDB lineage: Bacteria > Pseudomonadota > Alphaproteobacteria > Pelagibacterales > Pelagibacteraceae > Anoxypelagibacter > Anoxypelagibacter denitrificans. The sequence goes on along the minus strand of JAGFWA010000020.1, from coordinate 12,483 downwards.
AGCCTCTACCTGTTCCTCGTTTAAGGAAGGGGCTTTTTTTAATTTACTAAATATGCCTTCTAATCTATTTGTTAAATTTTCAAACATTCTATATTTATCCAACACCGATCGCACTAGTGGGCGAACCCTCGCTGACTAGTGTCGATCCCTTTATTTCTAAAGGCACCGCAAAATCTAATATTTGCGGAAGTGGAGAGAAACTATAATTAAGGGTTTTAAAAGTCAATGAATAAAGATACTAATCAAATTATGGCGCTTATTAACGCTTACAAAATGGATGGTCTTGGTAACAATTTCATAATTCTGGACCGAAGAGAAAATGACTTAGCATTGGATAAAAATAAAATTATTAGCCTGGCAAGCAAAAAAAATATTAATTTTGATCAATTAATCTTTTTAGAAAAAGAAGAAAATAATATCTATCCAATAACAATTTTTAATCCGGATGGAATTGAAGTCGATGCCTGTGGCAATGGAAGCAGGTGTGTTGCTTACCTAATTTCAAAAGAGAAAAAACAAAGCACTATTTCACTTAGAACAAATGAGAGACTTTTATATGCTGAAATAGTTGGCGAGCAAAGTGTTAAATTAAATATGGGTAAACCAAAATTTAATTGGAAAGAAATACCTCTAAGTAAAAACATGAATAACGAAGTAGTTGATATTGAAGTTTTAGATATGGATGGCAATCAATATAAAAACGGATTCTGTTTAAATGTTGGAAATCCACATATTATTTTTTTTGTTAAAGATTGTTTTAAAATAGATATTAAAAAATTGGGACCTGCTATTGAAAAACACAAGTATTTTCCCAAAAGATCTAATGTAACTTTTGCTCAAGTTTTGGATAAAAAAAATATTACCATAAACGTTTGGGAAAGAGGCGCTGGTTTAACTAAAGCATGTGGAACAGCTGCTTGTGCAACTGCTGTTGCGGCCATTAAAAAAAATTTGGTAGATAAAGATTGCAATATTCGATTTAAGGAAGGGGATCTTATAATCAATTATAATAACAATGATAATATTTTTATGACAGGTCCGGTTTCACAGATTGAAAAAATTAGTATAGATATTTAATGAATCTTTTAGATAAGTTCAAAGTAGGATTAGCAAAAAGCTCAAAAAAATTTTCAGTTGGATTTAAAGATTTATTCAGTAAAAAAACAATCGATCAAAATTTACTAGATCAATTTGAAGAATTGCTTATTCAAGCTGATGTTGGAGTAGAAGTAGCTTCAAATTTAAAAGAGGAGTTCAAAAAAGAGAAAATAGGTAAAGAGATTAAGGATGAAAAAGAAATTCTTAATTTTTTAAGTGAAAAAGTTGCTCAAATATTAACCGGTCATGAAAAAAAAATTGAGGAGTTATACAAAAATTCTCCAACTATCATAGTCGTTTCTGGTGTAAATGGAGTTGGAAAAACTACCACTATTGGAAAAGTAGGAAAATTTTTTAAAAATCAAAATAAGAAAATAGTTTTTGGTGCAGCCGATACTTTTAGAGCGGCTGCCATCGATCAACTTGAACTTTGGGCAAAAAAGATTGGTGCAAATTTTATTAAATCAGAACAAGGAACAGATCCTGCATCCGTAGCATATAAAACTGTAAAATTTACTGAAGAAAATAAAATTGATTTAGCTTTTATTGATACCGCTGGAAGACTACAAAATAAAAAAAATCTTATGGATGAATACAAAAAAATATTTAATGTTTTAAAAAAAATAAATCCGGACTATCCTCACGAAACTATTTTAGTATTAGACGCTACCACTGGACAAAATGCGTTAAATCAGGTTGAGGAATTTAAAAAAATTGCAAAGTTAACAGGTTTAATAATTACCAAGTTGGATAGTTCGGCAAAGGGCGGAATAATATTGTCCATATGTAAAAAATATAGTTTGCCTATAATTGCTGTTGGGATGGGAGAAAAGGAAACTGATCTACATTCTTTTGATGCCAATACATTTTCAAAAGCATTAGTACAAAGTTAAAATTTTATATTGATTCTATAAAATTACTTAAGGATTTAAGAAGATCGTCATTATAATCCATCATATGATCATCTTCTTTAGAAAAATAAAAAAATTTTGGTTCATTCGCACTATCATAAATTTTCTTTCCCATGTGAAAGGGTACTATTTTATCTTTTTTTCCATGCATAACTAAAATAGGAATATTAATATTTTTCAATTTTTTCAGTGTTTCATATTTATCTTTTAGCAAAAGAGAAACGGGCAAATAAGGATAATAAAATTTTCCTGCATCAATCATAGAAGTGAATGGAGATTCTAAAACAATTCCAGCAAAATTTTTGTGTTGAGTCACCTCAACCGAAACACTAGTTCCCAGGGATTCTCCATAAATTATAATTTGTTCCTCTTTAACTTCATGCTCCTTTAACCAATTTAATGTACTTTTCGCGTCTTCATACAGGCCTTGTTCTGTGGGCTTTCCCTTGTTGCCGCTAAAACCTCGATAAGCAACTATCAAAATATTGATATCAAAATTTTTAAGTTCATTAAGTTTGTAAATTCTATTATTTAAATCTCCCGCATTACCATGAAAGAAAACTAAAGTTTTTTTTTTAATTTTATCTTTTTCATGAAACCAGCCCTTTAGATCATATCCATCGTTTGTTCGAATAAAAATTTCTTCATAGTTAAAGTTAATTTTATGATCGGAATAATTATTTTCAGAAGGATGATAGAGTAAGTTTCGCTGATAAAAATAAGTATAAGCTAAAATCAAAAAATAAATAGTTATAATAATTAAGATGAAATTAAATAGATATTTGGTCATGGGTTTTTATTATTACAAAGGATAAAATATATATAAGAAAAAATAGAAGATATTAAAAAAATAAAAAATGATATTTGAAAACCAACTATTTCACTAAATCCCAAAGTTTGAGCTAAATCTATTATTAAACCTATTCCCCATTGAACTGTAAAAATACCTATAAAAAGAACTAGATTAAACGATGTAAAAGCTTTTCCAGCCAAATGTGTTGGAAAGGCTAAAGCAACTGCAGGCTGAGTTAGAGATAAAAAAATTGTACTCAAAATGTAAATTCCCCAGTGAAAAGCGCCAGCTTGGGGACCTAACAAAATAATTATAAATAAAACCAACAAACTGGCAGGCAAACCTAATTTTAGTAATTTTATTGTACTTAGTCCATAATTTGACAATTTTGGCAAAATATAACCCCATAGAAAAAAGGCAACGAGCATTGTCACATGAATCCAAAAAAGTCCTGTAGCACTTTCGAGAGGGCTATATCCTGAAACTCTAATCATCCATGGACCAGCCCATAAAGTTAGTATGGCAAACATGCCTCCATAATTAAAAATGCCAATTGGAATTAGGCTTCTAAAAAATTTATTTTTCCAAACTTCTGATAACGAACCAAGATTTTCTTTTTTTTCATGAATTTTTTCTGTCCCTCTATTTCCCCAGCTTGGAATGTTTAAAAAAATTAGCAACATACAAATAATTGTCAAGAAAGCTAGCCCGCCAAATATCCATCTCCAACCAAAGATGGGTAATAAAAGTTGAATGGGCAATGTTGAAGACAGATAGCCCAACGAACCTATCATTAACATCCATGAATTTAATCTTTGCTGATAGTTATCTGCAAACCATATTCTATATCCCGTTAGAGGTCCCATTAAACAAGAGCTAACACCAACGCCAATCAAAATTCTTGATATCACTAAACCTGTAAAATTTTTTGCTAGAGCAAATGATGTTACGCCTACAATTGCTATTATCAAAAAAGAAGAGACAATTTTTTTAGGACCGTGTTTATCAAGTAAATATCCAAGAGGTATCTGCATTAATCCAAATCCTAAAAAATATCCTCCAGCTAAAAGTCCTAAATCCCCAGCCTGAAGATTAAACTCAGATGTAAATACAGGTGAAAGAATTGCGGTGGTTGCGCGAAGAAGTGTTGATAGAAAATAACCAAAAGCAAATACAAAAAAGACCGGTACGCCTTTTTTTATTGGTAAAATATATTTTTCCATTATTTAAATTAAAAATTTAAAGATATATCCTTATGAATCGATCTGCATTTAGATACGAATTTCGCTTGTTTTTTTGTTAAACGCTCTTGAAGTCTTAGCCCAATTGTATTTTTTATTGAATCATCATATTCATTTAATTTATTAATCAAAGATATAGACGCTTTATTTCTCCATTCAATTTCTTCCTTAAATAAGGTTAGAATTCTATCATTTAAATTTGCTATTTTTTTCTTATCAATTTCGTCTTCGGTGGCCATAGAATTCATTTCAGATAATTTTTCAATTAATTCATCAACACCTGATATTTCATTTAATTGCTCAATCAATGAATCAATATTTTTTTCAACATTATTTAAATTTTCATTATTAATTTCAGAATTCAACAAAGTTATAGCTTTTAAAAGCTTTTCAAGTTGCTTAGCATCACCTATGAATGCTTTAATTTGGGTTAGCTCTCTATAAGCATCATCTGTGTTTCTTCTATATTTTTTTATTGTTATATTTTTATTTTTTTGAATTTTTTGAAATTTCTTATTATCTTCAATCCAATTTTGAGGAATTTTATCTATTAACCCTTCCTTTTCAAGTTCAAGGAATTTGATTTTTTCTTCAATTTTCTCTTTTTCGGAAAATTTATCATTGCTTAAATTTCTTATATCTGCCTGTAGTGTTTCTATTTTCTTTTTTATTTTAAGAACCTTTTTTTGAATTTTTCTTACTTTAAAATGTAAAGAGCTATAATTTTTCGCAAATAAATTATATTCGCTTTCAGCTTTCTGCACCTGTTCTACTAAATCAAAAGTCATTAAAGCTTTTTTAATATGTGAATTGAAAATTTCAGTTTTATTTTCAGGAATGTAACTTAAATCTAAAGTTTGAATATTAGAAATATTGGTTCTTAATACACTTTCGTTATTGTTATAATTAGCAAATTTATATTCCTGCAAACAATGTTGTAGTCTAGGATTCATTGGTGGAGGAGCTACGTTTGAGGTTAGATAGGTACGAATTGGTAAATAATTAACTAATGTAGGATAAAAACCAACTATTCCTAATCCAACCAATTGTAACGCTATGAATGCAACAGCGCCTTTCCAAATATCAATGGTCTGGACTATTTTGGGAGCAACGCCCTTAAGATAAAATAAAGCAAATCCAAAGGGTGGAGTTAAAAATGAGGTTTGTAAATTTACGCCAATCATTACGCCCAGCCACACAGCAGTAACGTTCGCTGAAGTTTCGGCCAATAAAATAGGCGCTATAATAGGAACAACCACGACTGCAATTTCTATAAAATCAAGAAAAAAACCTAATAAAAAAATTACAGCCATAACAACAATAAATTGTGTCCAAAAGCCTCCTGGTAAATTTTGCAAAAAATCTCTAACTAATTCTTCTCCGCCAAAGGCACGGAATGCGGCTGTAAGCATTGCGGCGCCCAGTAGAATTATAAATACCATTGATGTAGTTACGCAGGTATCTGTAACAACATTTTTTAAAACATTATCAATTTTATAGGTTCTCCAAAAACTCCAGCCTAGTGCAAACAAGAAAGTAAAAACAAAAAATGCTGTGATTAATATCCCTATTAAATTTTTTGTACTTTCTATGTTTTTTATATTTAAATCAAAAAATTCACTAAAAATAAAAATTAATAATAATGACACGAACGCGATAATTATTGGGGCATATCCATTTTTTTCTCCTTTTTTAAGTCGATATCCTGCCATTAAAGTTGCGCCAATTGCACCTATGGATCCAGCTTGATTAACGGTTGCAATGCCTAAAAGAATTGAGCCTAAGACTGCAAAAATTAAAAATAAAGGGGGAATGATTATTAGTATAACTTTTAACCAAAAAGCATAATCAAATTTTCCTTCGTAAGGTACGGGAGGAGCCGAATTGGGTTTGATTCTTGCGTGCACAAGAATATAAAGCATATATAATCCGACAAGCACCAAACCAGGTAAAAGAGCTCCCAAAAACATATCTCCAGCACTAGTGGAAGAGACAGTAAATTCCCCGGGCATACTGAATTGTCCTGTCACTTGTTTGTACTCTGCGGCTCTTATTGTATTTGCAACATCTGTTGCGCTACCAAGTTGATCGGCCAATATAATTAGAACTATAGATGGTGGAATTATCTGCCCTAAAGTTCCAGATGAACAAACGATGCCGCTTGCTAAAGATTTATCATATTTATTATTGAGCATTGCTGGTAAGGAAATCAAGCCCATTGCTATTACCGTAGCACCCACAATGCCTGTTGTTGCTGCAAGTAACGCTCCAACAAAAACTACTGAAATACCAAGGCCTCCAGGTATTGGCCCAAATAGTTGCCCCATTGTAACCAATAAGTCTTCCGCAATTTTAGAACGTTGCAACATTATTCCCATAAAAATAAATAATGGGATTGCAATAAGTGTGTCTCCCTCTACTTCCCAATAAACCCCTCTAAAATTTGTAATGCCTGCGGTTAGCCACTCAATAGGACCGTCTTGAGTGAAATAAGCGCTTACGTTTCCTTCAAAGAGATAACCAAACAAAGCTGCTAACAAAATAGAAACTATCGCGGAACCGGGAAGAGCAAAAGCAACTGGAAAACCAGAAGCAAGTGCAGCTATCATTGTTAAGATTAAAATTAAAAGAAAGAATGTTTCCATGTGAAGGATATTAAGAACTATTTATAATTTTATTAAAATTTTTCATAAAATAACTTGTAAATTGAGTTAACATACTTAAAGCAAAAATAGCTAAAAAAGCTGCCATTAAATATTTAACATATAGACCGCTTGACCCTTGTTGAGTGATTTCAAAACTAAGTAATGGACTATTAATAATACTTGCCTTACTGCTCATTCCCAAAAATAATATGATTAGACAAAGTGGAATTCCAAACAAGAAGGATCCTATTGTATTAGTCCATGCTCGAGCTCTATCGCTAAAATTCGTGTAAAGAACATCCACTCGCACATGTCCTTCGTGAATTAAAGCATGCGCACTTGCAAAAAGGAAAAGCGCTCCATACCAAAAACGAACCAGATCTCCCATAAATGCTTGTTCATAAGAAAAAATAAATCTTGTAATTACAATCGAAAATTCAGCAAATATTACCAAAATCGCTAGCCATATAAATCCAAGTGTACGCGTGAAATATCCCAAAATCATAGAAACAAATATTAATGGAACATGAATAAATTTGATTCTGAATGGAGGGCTTATTAAATTTAGATGAATTTTTTCGTTAAAAATTATTATAAGTAATTTTTCAGTTGCAAGAAATGAAATCGTCAAGTCTACAAGACCAACTATAAAAACCATCCAAAAGGCTGAGCGAATTATATATGCCGATAATGAAGATAATATTTCTGAGTCCTTATTCAAAGTTTGGTTGGGTGTTTTGAAAACAAAAAAAACTACCAAAAAAATTAAAACTATGTATAAAAATAATTGAAACAACGCGTAAGTAAATAATGAACCTGAAATTGGATTTTTTAACTTTTCAAACCCAAACAATCCATAATTAGCAAGCAGTTTTTTTACTCCTGGCCAGTCAGCCCAATAGTTAAGAAAATTATTTATCAAAAAGGCAAAAGTAATAGCAATAATTACGTAACCGACAATCCTAATGAATCTTGATATGTTGTGACTAGAAAACATTTTTACATTCTAATTAAAAAGGGCCCATATAGGGCCCTTTAAAATATAAATTATTTTAAGTTTAAGTTAAACTCTAAACTCCAAGAGCTCTATTACGCTGTGCTACGTAAGCTTGGTCAGAAAGTTTTGCCCAACCACCTATATCCTTACGTGCTTTTGTCATGCTCTTATGAGTTCTTGCCGCTAGATCGCTGCTTGCTACAACCTCCGCAAACACTTCTTCAGCAGCTCCGGCGAAAGCGTCATAAGTTTTATCATTAAACTTCATAAGTTTTACGCCATGATCATTGATTAAACGAGATAATGCTGCTCCGTTTTTCGCATTGTATTCGGACATCATAACATCGTTCTCCATAGAAGCTGCAGCTTCAATCATCAATTGATCTGACTTTGATAAACTAGTAAGCCACGACTTGTTACATCCGCATGCTAAAAGTGAACCAGGTTCATGCATACCAGGATAGTAATAGTACTTAGCTGCTTCATGGAACTTCATAATTTCATCATTCCATGGACCAACCCACTCTGTTGCATCAATCGCACCAGATACCAAGTTTTCATATATTTGACCGCCTGGAAGTGAAACTGGTGATGCTCCAAGTTTTGCCATTACCTGGCCGCCTAAACCTGGAATACGCATCTTAAGACCTTTCAAGTCTTTGGCTGAATTGATCTTTTTGTTGAACCAGCCACCCATTTGAACTCCTGTGTTACCACACAAGAAATTTTTAAGTCCAAATTTTCCAGCAAGTTCATCCCAAAGTTGTTGACCGCCTCCAAATCTAATCCAAGCATTAACTTCTGTATAAGTTAAGCCAAATGGTACGGCAGTAAAGTATCCCCAAGTTTTATCTTTACCAACCCAGTAGTAATCAGCCGCATGATACATTTGAGCATTGCCTGAAGCTACTTCGTCAAATGAATCAAAAGCTTTTACTCTTTCTCCGGAAGCAAAGTATTTAACTTGAAAACGACCATCACTCATATCCATAAGCCTTTTCGCAAATCTTTGTGCGCCCGTCCCTAAACCAGGAAAGTCTCTTGGCCATGTCGTAACGATCGCTACTTCAACTCTATCAGCAGCAACTGCTGGAGCAGCCAAAGTAGACGCAGCAACTGCAGCAACACCTGTTGCAGCAGCAACTTTAAAGAACTTACGTCTTGAAGGAGTTTTAGTTCCTTTCAACGTTTTGTCTTTTTTTGACATATGTCCCCCTTATTGTTTGTCATTAGTTAATTAACTTATGTAAATTTAAGCATATTCAACTTAAAGAGTCCTAAAAAAATAAAAAAAAATTAGACTAAAAAAGCCAATAAAATTTATATTTTGCAATCTAGAGTAGAAATTACCTATTTTCCAATTCAACAAAAATACTTTTATGAATTCGACGCATAGTAGAAATGCTATTTTTTCGTTCCCTATATATGACATTTATTGTTAAAAAATCCTCTGATTATGAAGTTAGTAACTGCAATCATTAAACCCCAACAGGTTGATAATGTGAAGGAAGACCTAAACAAACTAGGTATCCATGGACTTACTGCAACCGATGTTAAAGGCTTCGGCAGACAAAAAGGGCATACAGAATTCTATCGAGGTTCTGAATTTGAAGTTGCTTTTTTACCAAAAACAAAATTAGAAGTTGCTATTCCAGAAGAAAAATTAGAAAAAGTTATCGAAACTATTAAAAATTCAGCCAAAACAGGAAAGTTTGGTGATGGAAAAATTTTTGTTACTGAATTAGATCAAGTCGTACGAATTCGAACAGGAGAAAAAGGGCCGGAGGCCATTTAATCATGAATGCTGGAGATACAGCTTGGATGCTTACTAGCACATGTCTTGTGCTACTTATGACCGTACCTGGAGTTGCTTTGTTGTATGGAGGAATGGTCGGTAAGAAAAATATCATATCCACAATTACTCAAACATTTATGATAACGTGTTTGGTCACGCTTCTTTGGTTTATTGTTGGTTACTCTCTTGCTTTCTCCGAAGGAAGTTTTAATACTTTTGTAGGAGGTTTTTCTAATCTTTTTCTAAAAGGTGTTGGGGTTGATTCCTTAAGTGGAACAATTCCAGAATCAGTTTTCGTTGTTTTTCAATTAACTTTTGCCATTATTACTGCTGCCTTAATTTGTGGTGCTGTTGCTGAACGAATGAATTTTTCGGCTTTATTAATTTTTATAGCGATATGGATTTTATTAGTTTATGCCCCTATTTGCCATATGGTTTGGGGAGGTGGACTGTTAGCTTCATTGGGAGTTCTGGATTTTGCAGGAGGAACAGTTGTTCATATCAATTGTGGTATTGCAGGTCTGGTTGCCGCAATTGTTTTAGGAGAACGAAAGCAAAAATCACGTCCACATAATTTACTTTTAAGCTTAATAGGTACCTCATTGTTATGGGTTGGCTGGTTTGGATTTAATGCAGGCTCGGCTGTTGCTGCAAACGGTGGTGCTGGCATGGCAATGCTTGTTACACAGATTGCTACGGCTACTGCAGGTTTGGCTTGGATGTTTGCTGAGTGGGGCTTTGGTAAAAAACCAAGTCTACTGGGTATTTTATCAGGTGCCATTGCAGGACTAGTTGCAATTACACCAGCTGCCGGCTTTGTAGGACCTGTAGGAGCTTTCTTTATCGGTTTAATAGCAGGGATCGTTTGTTACTGGGCTTCGACAAAACTTAAAAATAAATTAGGCTATGATGACTCGTTAGATGTTTTCGGTATTCATGGCGTAGGTGGAACGGTTGGTGCTTTATTAACGGGAATTTTTGCTAAAGAAGCTATTGGTGGAGCTGCTGGATTATTAGAGGGTAATACGGGACAACTTTGGTTACAATTTATCGGAGTAGCTTTTACAATAGTTTATACTGGGGTGTTTACGTATGTAATACTAAAAATTGTTAATCTCATAACACCTTTAAGAGCAACGGCAGAAGAAGAAACACAAGGTCTCGATCTTAGACAGCACGGCGAACAAATAAATTAAAAAATCACAAAAATTATTTTATAAAGGTTTGAAAACCTTAGATGGGAACCAGGTAACTAGTTCCGGAAAGATAAATATCAAAACCAGAGCAATTAGTTGCAGTATAATGAAAGGTATTACGCCACGATAAATGTCAATTAAACTCACACTAGGGGGGCAAACACCTTTAAGGTAAAATAGTGCAAAACCAACTGGAGGAGTCAGGAAGGAAGTTTGTAAGGTTACTGCGACCAGCATAGCAAACCATGTCAGTTTAGGATAATCGACAACACCAAAACCATTAATTTGCAAATCAAGGGTGGCGATTACCGGAGCCAACAATGGTAGTATGATTAAAGTAATTTCGATCCAGTCAAGAAAAAATCCAAGAAAGAAAACTACAACCAAAACAAAAATAATCAAACCAGTAGGACCCAATCCTAATCCTGTAAGAGCAGATTCGATTAATTGATCTCCGCCACATTCACGTAAAACCAAAGCGAATACAGTTGCGCCGACAAAGATCGCAAAAATATAGGCAGCAGTATTCATGGTGTTAATCACCACGTCTTTTAAAACTTTCCAAGTAAATCGTTTGAATAAAATAGCAATTACTGTAGCTCCTATGGCACCGAAGCCCGAGGCCTCTGTAACAGTTGCAATACCCATGAAGATTGATCCAAGAACAACCAATATCAAACCTGCGGGAGGTAGGATGTCATACAACGCTTCCAGAACATCTTTCAAATTTACTTCTCTGTGATCTGCGGCAAGCGGAGCTTTTTCTGGATTAATTTTACAGTAAACCAGGATGTATAGAATATAAAGAAAGCCAAGAATTAAACCTGGAAAAACAGCTCCCATAAATAAATCAAGTATGGGAATTGCTAATTGATCCCCCATAAGCACCAACATGATGGAAGGTGGAATAAGGATACCGAGACAACCTGATGCGGCTATAGTACCTAGTGCCAGCGGTTTATCGTAATTTTGTTTGAGCATAACTGGTAAAGACATCACGCCCAATAGCACAACCGAAGCACCAATTATGCCGGTTGAGGCAGCAAGAATAATTCCAATCAAAGCAACGGTAACCGCTAGGCCACCTTTAACGTTACCAAATAATCTTTGCATTGAGTGCATCATCCTTTTTGCAATTCCGGATTTATCTAACATTAACCCCATAAAAATAAACATTGGCAGCGCGATTAGCACCCAGTTATCCATAATGCCAAAGATACGACCGACCAAGAGCCCGAGAGTGTTGTAATCAAGCCCGGTCATTGTCCAATGCATGACGTTATCGGTAAACCAAGCGATTCCGCCAAAAGCAATGCCAACGCCAGCTAAAACCCATGCAACTGGAAAACCCGTGAAAAGTAGTGCAATGAAAGATATGAACATTGCGATAACAAGATAATTTTGTGCAACCATTAACGATTTCCTCTCTCTTTAAAATGTTTATGTTGTATCATTATCTGGCCTGTCCTTTGTATCGAAGTTTGCGTTTAGGAATGCATAATTGTGGACGCAACCAATCGCCTCCCCACCATTTCTCTGTGGGATCTTCAACAATTTTATATGGGTACAGTAATAGTACTGTCTCTCGTACCAACTTAGCCACTGAAGCAATCATTAGCAATAACATCGAAAGTGGAATTACTGATTTGACGATCCACCGATGAGGTAACCCCATTGAACTTTGGGAAGATTCATGATGAGTAATAGCATATATTGTATAATCAAGACTAAAATCAAAAATAATTATAAGAAACGGGAACAAAAGCAGAAGAATACCGAGAATTTCAAATATGTGTTTAAGTCGTTC
>JAGFWA010000002.1 GCA_017640245.1 Pelagibacteraceae bacterium | reverse complement strand
TAAAGATAAATTTTTTATAAATAAAATAAAGACAGATAGCAATAATAATCAAGAAATAATTGATGATATTTTAAATCTAATTAAAAGAGCAGACATTAAAACAAAGGAAAAATTTGATGTTTTAGTTAATTTAGGCCCTGGCAGCTTTTCTGGAATCAGAATATCTTTGGCAGTGGCCAAAGGTATTAAATTGATTAAAAAAGTAAATTTATTTGGGTTTAATTCTTTTATTTTAAATGCAGCTCCATACTTAGAAAAATATCAAACAGTATTTTCTATTCTGAAAGTAAATAAAAAATTTTATTTTTTAAAATATATTAAAGGTAAAAAAAATGACATTTCTCAAATAACTGAATTTCAGAATAAAGAAAAATTAAATGAAAAATCAGTAATAGTCATTTCCAGCGAAATGAAAAATGAGGATATGTTTAAAAATATAGCAGAAAAACATAGAGTAATAGAAGATTTTGATGTTAAAAATAATATTGAAATACTTGTTAAAAAAAATTTAATAGAAAATAATTTGATTAAGCCAGTATATTTAGGCTAAATTAAACCTGTAAAATTTAAATGAGCAAAATTGAAGATAAGTGCAAACAAAGGGGTGTTAGACTCACAGATCAAAGAAGATTAATTGCAAAAGTTATGAATCAATCTTCAGATCATCCTGATGTTGATGAACTACATAAAAGAATAAGCAAAATTGATGAAAAGGTAAGTATCGCTACTGTTTATAGGACAGTGAAGCTTTTTGAAGAATCAGGAATTATTGAGAAGCATGATTTTAAAGGCGGTAAAGCGAGATACGAACAATCTCCAGATATTCATCATGATCATTTGATTGATGTGAATACTGGTGAAATAGTTGAGTTTGTAGATGAAGAAATTGAAAAATTACAAAATAAAGTTGCTGAAAAACTTGGTTATAAATTAGTAGATCATAGATTAGAATTGTACGGTACAAAAACTAAAAAAAATTAGAATCTTGTCAAAAAAATTTTTTATTAAAACTTTTGGTTGTCAAATGAATGAATACGATAGTAATCGTATTGCTGATTTAGCTAAACAGGCTGGTTATATCAAAACCTCAAATATTAATAATACAGATTGCTATATTCTAAATACTTGTCACATAAGAGAAAAGGCAACTGAAAAAGTCTACCATGATATTGGACGTCTTAAAAAAAATTATAAAAATAAAAAAAAGCCTATAGTTTTAGTTACAGGCTGTGTTGCTCAAGCAGAAAATAATGAAATGCTAGAAAGAGAGTCTTATATAGATGCTGTAATAGGACCTCAGTCATATCACAATGTTCCAAGCATTTTGTCAAAACTAAATGACAGAAGAAAGAAATTGAATTTTACAGATTTTGATGTTGTTAAAAAATTTGACAGATTAAATACTCTAAAAAATTCAGAATCGAAAGTGTCTTCATTTATAACTGTCCAAGAAGGTTGTGACAAATTTTGTAATTTTTGTGTTGTTCCTTACACAAGGGGTCCTGAACATTCAAGGTCCCCAGAAGAAATAATTGAGGAAGCGAAAGATTTAATTATAAATGGAGCAAAAGAGATTACCCTTTTAGGCCAAAACGTTAATGCCTACTCTTCTAACAAAAAAGGAAAAATTTATAAATTTTCAGATTTAATTATGGAACTTCAGAATTTAGAAGAATTAAAAAGAATTAGGTATACAACATCTCATCCCAAGGACATGACCAATGATTTAATTGATTGTCATAAAAAAGTAAAAAAATTAATGCCATTTCTTCATTTACCAGTTCAAAGTGGTTCAAATAAAATTTTAAAAAACATGAATCGCAAACATACCAGAGAAGAATATTTATCGATAATTCAAAATTTGGAAAAGGCTAAACCCGATATAAGGTTTTCAAGTGATTTTATTGTTGGATATCCAGGAGAAACAGAAGAAGATTTTTACGATACTATTTCACTAGTAAAAGAAGTTAATTTTATTAATTCATTTTCCTTTATTTACAATCCACGACCAGGCACACCAGCTTTTAATTTTGAAACAATCAACAAAGAAATACAAAAGAAACGATTAATAATTCTACAGAATTTGCTAGAAAATATTCAAACAAAAGAAAATAAAAACCAAGTTGGGAAATTAAAAGGAGTTTTGATCGAAAACAAAATGAAAAATCAATCAAACTATTTTGGTAGAATCAGAAATTTAACCCCCATAGTAATAAGCAACGCCAATGAAAAAGATATAGGAAAAATCATTGATGTTAGAATTAAAAATTATAACAGAAACACTTTATTTGGAGTCAAAGAAAATGCAGAAAGAGAAGTGGCAGCTTAATGTTAGAAGCAAAAAATTTAAATAAAGAAATTTCTATAAAAAAAATTGATGACGAAACCTTAAATGTAAAAATTTTTAATAACGATATTTTGGCAGCAATAGTTGGTGAATTTAATAAAAACCTAATTAAAATTGAAAAACTTACGAATACCCAAGTTTTTTTTAGAGGCAACTCTATTACTGTGAAAGGCAACAAAGAATCAATTTTGGCTGTATCAAATTCTTTGATTTTTTTAGTTAATAAATTTCTTGTTACTAGTTCTATAGAAGACAATGATATAACCTATTCAATAAAAAAAGGAGATGCTTTAGCAAATATGGAGAAGAGTAAAAGCAATATAAGATCAATAGATCAGGTAATCAAAACTCCACGAAGGTCAGTAATACCAAGATCCAGAAGACAGTCAGAATATTTAAAAGCACTTTTAAACGAAGATATTATTATCTCATTAGGTCCCGCAGGAACTGGAAAAAGTTATTTGGCCGTTTCCGTTGCAGTGAATATGTTAATGGAAAAGAAAGTAGAAAAAGTAATTTTATCTCGTCCTGCAGTTGAAGCCGGAGAAAGACTTGGTTTTTTGCCCGGTGACATGAAAGAAAAAGTGGATCCTTATCTTAGGCCTTTATACGATGCTCTATACGATTTGTTTGGATACGAAAAGGTTCAAAGAAAGATTGAAACAGGAGAAATTGAAATCGCACCTCTTGCATTTATGAGAGGTAGAACTTTAAAAAATTCTTTTGCAATTTTGGATGAGGCACAAAATGCTTCACTAACACAAATTAAAATGTTTTTAACAAGGATTGGAGAAAATTCCAAAATTGTTGTTAACGGTGATCCTTCACAAGTTGACCTTATAAATAAAAATCAATCTGGTTTAACTCAATCAACAAAAATTTTAAAGAACGTAAAAGAAATAAAATGTATTGAATTTGACCACACAGATGTTGTAAGGCACCCTCTAGTATCGAAAATTATTCAGGCCTATCAGCAGAAAACTGATGATAAAAATTGATGTTTTTATCCAAAATAAAAGTTGGAAAAAATATATATCCAATCCTAGCAAATATTTAGGAAGCAAAGCTAGATACATAAATAGTTCATTTAGTTTTTTTAAAAACAAAAAAATAAATTTTTCTATTTTATTGGCAGGGAATAAAGAGGTTAGAGCTTTAAATAAAAAATTTAGAAAAAAAGATAAAACCACAGATGTTTTGTCTTTTCCTTTTTATAAAAATATAATGCAGCGAGATTGGAGAATGGATGTTAATTTCAGATATGACCGTTTAAAGAAAAATCATCCAGCATTTAATAAAAAAGAATTCAAAGAAGTTTATTTGGGAGATATAATTTTAAATTTCTACAAGATAAATAAGAAAAATTTTAAAAGAGATTTTAACAGGCTGTGGATACATGGATTTCTTCATTTGTTAGGATATCAACATGATACCAACAAAGATTTTTATAAAATGCGTAAATTAGAAAATCGAATATTTAAACAAACTGAAAAAACTAAATGTTAGAATTTTTTAATAAAAAATTTTTTATTTTATTTCTATTTCCACTATTTCTGGGAGGACTAACTGTTTTAAGTTTTCAACCATTTAATTTTTTTTTTGTTAACTTTCTATCTCTTCCTTTATTATTTTTTTTAATTGTTTATGTAAAACAAAAATCTAAAAGCGTTTACAGGAAAAAACCTTTTCTTAAACATTTATTTTTTTTAGGAAGTTCTTATGGATTTGGTTTTTTTTTCTTTGGTTTTTACTGGATTGTTTACTCGCTAACTTTTGATGTTTCATTTAGGTTTTTAATTCCATTTGGGTTAGTATTAATTCCTTTATTTCTATCCTTATTTTTTTCACTGCCAATATTATTAATAGGAAATTTTTCTGATAAAAATATATCTTCTATTTTTTTGATAAGTGGGATTTTTTCAGTTGCTGATTTTCTAAGAAGCACAATTCTTACAGGATTCCCTTGGAATCTTTGGGCGTATAGTTTTTCATGGTCGATTGAAAGTTTGCAGATATTGTCTGCGATTGGACTTTTTTCTTTAAATCTTTTGTTCATTACATTTTTTTTTATTCCTGCAGTCTTTTTTTTTAAGGGTAAAATCAAATATTTTTTTGTAAGTTTTTTCATAATACTGATCTTTTCAAATTATTTTTATGGCTCGTACAAGATTAATTCCGAGTACAAAAACAATAATTCAGAAAAGATAAATTTTAAAATTGTTTCAGCGGCAATGAATTTATCAGATTTTAGAGATATGAAAGAAGTTGCTTCTAAATTAATCAGATATAGTGAACCGAACAAGAATAAGAAAACTATTTTTGTTTGGCCCGAAGGAGTTTTTTCAAGCGAAGATTTTAGTCAGTTAAAAGATATTAAATATTTATTTAAAAAAAATTTTTCTAAAAATCATTTAATTATATTTGGTGTAAACACAACAAAGCGAGATCTTGCTGGTGAAAAATATTTTAATAGCATGTTGGTTGTTGATAAAAATCTAAATGTTATTTCTCAATATGATAAAAAAAAATTGGTACCATTTGGTGAATTTTTGCCATTTGAAAATTTTTTTAATATGATTGGGATTAAAAAAATCACACCAGGCTATTCATCTTTTTCAAAAGGAAACACTAAATCTGTGATTGAATTAAAATTTGATTCAAATAATATCAGTTTACTTAGCCTTATTTGTTACGAAATCATTTTCCCTCATTTAGTGGAAAATAATAAAAATCGATTTAATTTTATTATAAATATTTCCGAGGATGCTTGGTTTGGAGATAGTATTGGACCTCACCAGCATTTTGCAAAAGCAATTTTTAGATCAATAGAATCAAAAACTTATACTATAAGATCTGCAAACAGGGGTATAAGCGCATTTTTAAATCCTAATGGAAAAATATTAAAAAGTTTAAAACCTAACGAGATTGGTAATATTGAACTAGATTTACCAATTATAAAAACAACCAATAATACATCTAAAAAAAGTTTGATATTTTTGTCACTTTTGACTACATATATCCTGATATTTTTTACGTTACGTAAATTCAAACTTTAATGAAATCAAATAGTTATTTTTTTACAAGCGAATCAGTTTCTGAAGGACATCCAGACAAAGTGTGTGATCGTATTTCAGATATGGTTGTTGATACTTATCTTGCCCAAGAACCTTATTCAAGAGTTGCATGTGAAACTTTAACAACAACAAATAAAGTTATTTTAGCCGGGGAAACAAGAGGACCCGAAATTAAAAAAGATGAACTTATACAAAAGGTTCGTAGCTGTATTAAAGACATAGGATACGAACAAAAAGGATTTCACTGGAAAAATTGTAATATTGATGTTCATTTACATTCTCAATCTTCAGATATAGCAATGGGAGTTGACTCGAAAGGGAACAAAGATGATGGAGCCGGAGATCAAGGTATAATGTTTGGATACGCATGTGACGAAACAGAAGTTTTGATGCCAGCACCAATTTATTATTCGCATAAAATTTTAGAATTAATGGCTATAGATAGAAAAAAAGGAATTGCAGACAAATTAGAACCAGATTCAAAAAGCCAAGTTACGATGATGTATGAAAATGGGAAACCAACTAAAGTAACTTCTGTTGTAATTTCAACTCAACATTCCTCAAAAATTGATCAGTCTCAAGTTAAAGAAATTGTCCGTCCATATTTAGAAAAATCAATTCCAAAAGATTTATTATCAGGATTAAAAGAAGATGAATTTTATGTTAATCCAACGGGCCAATTTATAATTGGCGGTCCTGATGGAGACACAGGTCTTACTGGAAGAAAAATTATTGTTGACACTTACGGAGGAGCTGCGCCCCATGGAGGAGGTGCTTTTTCTGGAAAAGATCCAAGTAAAGTTGATAGATCAGCTGCTTATGCCGCAAGATATGTTGCAAAAAATGTAGTTGCCTCCAAAATTGCAAACAAATGCTTAATACAATTAGCGTACGCTATTGGAGTTTCAAAACCTTTGTCAATTTATGTTAATCTTTTTGACGGTGATGAGAAAAAATCAAAACATGTACAAAAGTTAATCAAAGATAATTTTGATTTAAGCCCCAGAGGCATTCGAGAGATGCTTTCTCTAAACAGGCCTATTTATGAATGTACATCTGCGTATGGTCATTTTGGAAGAAAATCAAGACCAGACGGCTCTTTTTCCTGGGAAAAAACTGACAAAATTAGTATTTTTGAAAAGTAATTCTTGAAAAAATATTAAATATAAATTAGATAGATACTAGATTACCTGGAAGAGATGAAATGGGCTTTTGCCCATTTTTTTTTAGGTATAACGAAAAAACATTATGTTAAATAGAGGTTTAGATAAGCAAGAGCTCTTGAGAGTAGTTGATTCCGTAGCAACTGAAAAGTCTATTGATAAGGAAATTATATTAGGCTCTATGGAGACAGCAATTCAAAAAGCTGCCTATAGTAGATTTGGCTCAGATAATGAGATTGAGGTTACAATTGACAGAGATAATGGCAGCATCAAAATCCAAAAAGTTCTTCGAATAGTCGAAAAAGTCGAAGACCCTGTAAGGGAAATATCGCTTAAAGATGCCAGCTTGCTTGATAGAAAAAATAAAGATTTAAAAGTTGACGATAAAGTTTATGAAGAATTACCCCAAGTTAATTTTGGTAGAATAGCCGCACAAAGCGCAAAACAAATTATATCCCAAAGAGTTAGAGAAGCAGAAAAAAATAGACAATATGAAGATTTTATAAACAAACAGGGTCAGATTTTAAGCGGCATAATAAAAAGACTAGAATATGGTAACGTTATTGTAGATCTTGGTAGAGCTGAAAGTATAATCAGAAAAGAAGAATTAATACCAAGAGAAATTTTGAAAAACGGAGATAGAATTAAGGCTTTTTGTTACGAAGTAAAGAAAGATATAAAGGGATATCAAATATTTTTATCTCGCGCCCATCCACAATTTTTAGCAGCATTATTTTTTCAAGAAGTTCCAGAAATATATGAAGGCATAATTGAAATCAAATCTGTTTCTAGAGATCCAGGAAGTAGAGCTAAAATATGCGTGAATTCAAAAGACTCATCTCTTGATCCGGTTGGAGCTTGTGTTGGTATGCGAGGCAGCAGAGTGCAAACCGTAGTAAATGAATTACATGGAGAAAAAATAGACATTATTAAATGGACTGAGGATTTGCCAACTTTAGTAGCAGAGTCGTTATCTCCAGCAGAAATACAAAAAGTTTTAATAGACGAACAAAACAAAAGAATAGATGTAATTTTATCTGAAGAAAATTTAAGCAAAGCTATTGGTAGAAGAGGCCAAAATGTAAGATTAGCTTCTAAGTTAATTAATTATGAAATAGATATATTGACTGACAAAGAAGATTCAGAAAGAAGACAAGCTGATTTTAAAGAAAGAACTGAAACTTTTGTAAATAATTTAGAAGTTGATGAGACTCTAGGTCAATTATTAGTATCAGAAAATTTTCAAAATATTGAAGAAATTGCGAACTCTAAGATCGAAGATATTTCAAAAATTGAAGGAATAGAAGACTCTACTGCTGAAGAATTGATTGAAAGAGCAAAAGAATATTTAGAAAAGGAAAAAATTGAAGTTTCAAAAAAATTGAAAGAACTTGGCATGGAAGATTCTTTGAGCAATTTAAAAGGCATGACACAAGGAATGCTTGTTGTTTTGGGAGAAAAAAATATTAAGAAATTAAAAGATTTTGCAGATCTTTCATCTGATGAATTAATTGGTGGCACAGATGAAATTAAGGGAAAACGTATAAAAATAGATGGTTATTTGGAGGATTTTGCTTTGACGAGAGAAGAGGCGGACAATTTAATTATGAGTGCAAGAAAAATTGTATATGAAAACTAAATTAATATATTATGCAGAAAGATAAAAATAAAAAAAAAACACTTACAATATCAGGCTCATTTAATAAAAAAATTGATTCTACATCTTCTGATCGATCTGGAAAAAAATCTTTTTTGATTGATAGAAAAAAAAGTTTTAAAACTTCTTTTAAACCTAAAAAATTTTCACAAAATTTATCAAAGGACAAGGGCAAACCGAGTAAAAAAAATTTTGCAAGAAAATTAGTAGAACAACAAGCAACAAAAAGATTTATTCATCCTGAATCTAAAAAAATTAAAGAAAGAACATCTGCAAAAAGTAAGGATTTAAAATCTGGAAGGGAATTTAAATTGACAATTTCACGGGCAATGAATGTTGAAGAATTTGAAATTAAGCAAAGAAGTTTAGCATCGGTAAAAAGAGCTAGGCTTAAAGAGAAAAAAAACATAAATGCAAACGATCCTAAAAAAGAATTTAAAAAAGTAATTAGAGATGTAAAAATTCCAGATCAAATTACAATACAAGAACTATCTAATAGAATGGCAGAACAATCTAGCACTATTATAAAATTTTTATTGAATATGGGTGTAACAGCTACAATTAATCACTCTATTGATAAAGATACTGCTGAATACATAGTCAAAGAATTTGGACATACCCCCGTTCTTGAACAAGCTCCTACAACAGACTTAAACAAAAAAGAAAATTTAGATAAATCAAATTTTCAATCTAGACCACCGGTAATTACTATTATGGGACACGTAGATCATGGAAAAACCTCCTTACTAGATGCCTTAAGAAATACAAACGTAGTTTCAAGTGAACATGGTGGAATTACCCAACATATAGGGGCCTATCAAGTTTACGCTAATGATAAAAAATTAATAACATTTATCGATACTCCTGGACACGCCGCATTTACAGAGATGAGAGCCAGAGGATCTAAAATAACAGATATCGTAGTGCTTGTTATAGCTGCAGACGATGGAGTTAAACCGCAAACCGTAGAGGCAATACAGCATGCAAAAGCAGCAAAAGTTCCAATAATAGTCGCTATCAATAAATGCGATTTACCTGGTAAAAATATTGACAAAATAAAAAATGATTTGATGAGATATGAATTAATCGCTGAAAGTTTGAGTGGTGATACATTATTTGTTGAAGTATCAGCAAAAAATAAAATGAACTTAGATAAATTAAAAGAAAGCATTATTCTTCAGTCAGAGCTTTTAGATTTAAAAGCATCAAAAGAAGGAAATGCAAAAGGAATAGTTTTAGAAGCTAAAATAGATAAAGGCAAAGGACCAGTGGCAACCATTTTAGTTACTAGCGGAGAATTAAAAAAAGGAAACTATTTTGTTTGTGGAAATACTTTTGGAAAAATTCGTGCAATGATAGATTTTAATGGAAAAAATATTGACAAAGCTTACCCATCTTCTCCATTAGAGATACTTGGGATGAATGAAGCAGCGAACGCAGGGGATGAATTTTTTGTTGTTGATACCGAGGATGAAGCTAAAAAAATTAGTGCCTTTAGAAAAACAGGAGTTAAAGAAAGCAATGTGCTAATTGCAAAAGATAAAACAAAACTTTTTGATAAAGAGAATAATAAAACTGAACTTAATATAATTATAAAATCCGACGTACAAGGTTCTGCTGAGGCTCTCAGAACGGCAATTAGCAAAATTGAACATGCAGAGGTTGAGCCAAAAATAATTTTATCAGATATAGGAATGATTAATGAAACAGATGTGTCATTAGCAAAAGCTTCAAACGCAATCATAATTGGGTTTAATATGAAACCAAACCGAGAAGCAAAAAAAGTAGCAGAAGAACAAAAAGTAAGAATCGAATTTTTTAATATAATTTATAAAGCAATAGAATTTATGGAAAAATCCCTTTCAGGGTTATTAGAGCCTGAAAGAAAAGAAAAAATAGAAGGTATTGCTGAAATTTTAAAAATTTTTAAACTATCAAAATTTGGCAAAGTAGCTGGATCTAAGGTTACGGAAGGTGAGATTAAAAATAATTCAAAAACCAGAATCGTTCGAGACGGAAAAGTTGTGTATGATGGAAGTATATTAAGTATTTTTAGAGAAAAAAATGCGGTTAAAGAAGTAAATAACGGTCTTGAGTGCGGAATCTCTTTTAAAAATTTTGAAGATTTTAAAGAAAAAGACATAATAGAATCATATAAAGTAGATATAATAAACAGGGGAATAAATGACTAGAAATTCTTTTCACGGAACTTTCAACCATAGACAACTAAGAGTAGGAGAGTTAATAAAACAGAATTTAGGACAGATTTTTTTAAAAAATGAAGCGAAAATTCCTTCTTTAAATACAAAACTGGTAACAATAACAGAAGTTAAGATGAGCCCGGACTTAAAATCAGCAAGGGCATATGTAATTCCACTAGGTGGAAAAGAAATAGAAAAAACAGTGAATGTCTTGACCGAATTTTCTTATCTTGTTAGAAAGGTCTTGTCAAAAAAACTAGATATTAAATTTCTTCCTAAACTGGTTTTTGTTGGAGACGAGTCCTTTGAATATGCGGAACGAATTGAGAAATTGATAAAACAAAACAAAAGCAAATGAAATCAAAAAAAGATATAATAAAAGAACTTGCATTACATGAAAAAGATG
The DNA here is from genome assembly GCA_017640245.1 of Pelagibacteraceae bacterium. Lineage (GTDB taxonomy): Bacteria > Pseudomonadota > Alphaproteobacteria > Pelagibacterales > Pelagibacteraceae > Anoxypelagibacter > Anoxypelagibacter denitrificans. Next base: position 26,512 of record JAGFWA010000002.1, on the reverse strand, counting down.
TAGGTTCCGCTGTTGTTCAAATTGGTTTGTTAAGCGAAAAAATAAATAAACTTGCAGATCATTTTAAAAAATTTAAGAAGGATAAACATTCTTCCAGAGGTTTAGCACAGTCAGTTAATCAAAGAAAAAGGCTGTTAGAGTATTTGAGCAAAAATAATCCAGAAGCTTATAACAATATTTTAAAAAAACTTAATTTAAGAAAATAAATGTTTAAACAATTTAAAGAAGAAATAGATTTTGCGGGTAAAAAACTTACTTTAGAGACAGGAAAGATTGCTCGTCAAGCCGACGGAGCAATAATTGCCACCTGTGGAGAAACAGTTGTCATTTCTACAGTAGTTGGCGCAAAAAAAGTTAATCCAGAGACTGATTATTTTCCTCTGCAAGTAAATTATCAAGAAAAATACTATGCGGCTGGAAAAATACCAGGCGGTTATTTTAAAAGAGAAGCAAGACCAACCGAATCGGAAACCTTAATATCAAGATTAATTGACAGACCAATTCGTCCTTTATTTCCAGAAGGTTTTAGAAATGAAGTACAAATTTTGCCAACGGTACTTTCATACGATAATGAAAACGAAGCAGACATATTGTCAATTATTGCATCATCAGCTGCTTTATCAATTTCAGGTTTACCTTTTAAAGAACCTATAGCCGCTTCTAGAGTAGGTTATATAGATAATAATTATGTTTTAAATCCATCAAAAGAGCAGTTGAAAGAATCAAAATTAGATTTAGTTGTTGCCGGCACAAAAGAAGCTGTATTAATGGTAGAATCAGAAGCTTCAGGACTAACAGAAAAACAGATGCTAGATGCAGTTAAATTTGGCCACGAAAAATTTATTCCAGTAATAAAAGCGATAGAATCTTTAGCTAAAAAAAGCTCGAAAGAAGCGTGGAAGATAGAAGAAAAAGATTATAGCAAATTAAAAAATAAAATTTCAAAAGAACTAACAAAGGATTTAGAAAAAGCTTTTTCTGAAAAAGATAAAAAGAAACGATCAGAATTAGTTAATTTGGCGTCCGAAAAGTGCAAATCCTTATTTGAAGGAGATGACACTTATTCTGAGCTTGAAATATCATTACAATTAAAAAATTTAGAAAAAGATATAGTAAGAACAAAGATACTTAAAAGTAAAAAAAGAATTGATGGAAGAGGATTGTCAGATGTGAGACCTATTAAGTGTGAAGTTGGAGTATTGCCCAGGACTCATGGATCTGCTTTATTTACCAGAGGTGAGACTCAAGCATTAGTTACTACAACCTTGGGGACGACAGAAGATGAACAACGAATTGAAAGTTTAGAAGGGCAAAAAAGAGTAAGATTTATGTTACATTACAATTTTCCTCCATTTTCAGTTGGTGAAACAGGGAGAATAGGCACGGGCAGAAGAGAAGTGGGCCATGGAAAGTTAGCATGGAGAGCTTTAAATTCATCATTGCCTGAAAAGGAAAAATTTCCTTACACTTTAAGAATTGTTTCAGAAATAACAGAGTCAAACGGCTCCTCATCAATGGCTACTGTTTGTGGAGCATCTTTAGCACTTATGGATGCGGCTGTTCCAATAGCTGAGCCAGTTGCCGGAATAGCAATGGGCTTAATAAAAGAAAAAAAAGAATTTTCAGTTCTATCTGATATTTTAGGCGATGAGGATCATTTAGGAGATATGGATTTTAAAGTAGCAGGCACAAAAGATGGGATTACTTCATTACAAATGGATATAAAAATTACTGGAATAACTTTTGAAATTATGGAGCAGGCATTAAATCAAGCTAAAGATGGAAGAGCACACATTTTGACTGAAATGAATAAGGCAATTAAATCATCAAGAAACGAAGTCTCTAAATACACTCCTAAAATTGAAACTATAAAAGTTGATAAAAAAGATATAGCTGCAGTTATAGGCAAAGGTGGAGCTACAATTAGAGAAATTGTTGAATTATCTGGAGCCAAGGTAGATGTTAAAGACACAGGAGAAGTTACTATTGCAGCGCCAGATGAAGAATCAAGAAAAAAAGCTATGGAAATGGTAAAAAGTATTGTTGCAAAACCCGAAGTAGGAAAAACATACAAAGGTAAAGTTGTGAAAATTATGGAATTCGGAGCGTTTGTAAATTTTTTAGGAAAGCAAGATGGATTAGTTCATATTTCTCAACTGGCTACCAAGAGAGTTGAAAAAGTTACCGATGTTGTTAAAGAAGGAGATGAAGTTTCTGTTAAAGTAATTGGTTTTGATCGAGGAAAGGTCAAACTTTCTATGAAAGGAACAGTTTAATTTATATTTTTAGGATCTGGCATACCTACTTTATTATAACCAGCATCAACATAGTGAATTTCTCCAGTGACCCCAGCCGCGAGATCGCTTAACAGATATAAAGCTGATTTACCTACATCATCAATATCCACATTTCTTTTTAACAATGAGTGATCAGCACTCCATTTGTATAAAAATTTTGCATCTCCTATTGCTGAAGCTGCTAAAGTTTTAATTGGTCCTGCACTAATTGCATTGACTCTTATTCCTTTGGACCCTAAATCTCTTGCTATATATTTTACGCTTGATTCTAAGGCGGCCTTACAAACACCCATTACATTATAATTAGGAACTACCTTGCTAGATTCATAAGTTAAAGTTAATAAACTGGCGCCACTCTTCATTATCTTTGAAGCTTCTTTTGCTATTTCAGTAAATGAGAAGCAAGAAACCAACATACTTTTTGTGAAATTTTCTCTTGAAGTATTTATGTATTCTCCAGTTAATTCGGCTCTATCTGAAAAAGCGATAGCGTGCACTACAAAATCGAGCTGTCCCCACTTATTTTTTATTTCATGAAATGTTTTTAAAATATCTTCTTTATTTTCAACGTTACAATTTAATAGAAATTTTGAATTTACGGATTCAGCTAAAGGGGTAACTCTTTTTTTAAGAGCATCTCCTAAATAAGTAAAAGCTAATTCAGCCCCATTTTCCGAGAGTTTTTTGGCTATACCCCATGCTATAGATCTGTCATTAGCCACTCCCATTATTAATCCTTTTTTACCTTTAACGATACTCATAAATTATACTTTTTCAAAAACCAAAGTTGCATTGGTTCCTCCAAAACCGAAACTGTTAGACATTACACAATTTAATTCTCTATCTCTTTCAACTTTTGTTACAATTGGAAAATTTTTTGCTTTCTCATCCATATTTTCAATATTTGCTGAAGCTGATATAAATTTATTTTTCATCATTAACAAACAATATACTGCTTCTTGGGCTGAAGTTGCTCCTAGAGAATGGCCGGTTAATGATTTTGTTGAGCTAATTTTTGGAATATTTTCTTTAAATGTTGCTTCTATAGCCTCAAGTTCTTTTGTGTCACCAATTGGCGTGGAAGTGCCATGAGAATTAATATAATCAACTTTATTTTTATTTTTTGTGGTTTTTAAAGCCATTTTCATGCATCTTGTAGCTCCCTCTCCAGATGGTTGAACCATGTCATATCCATCAGATGTAGCTCCATATCCAGTCAATTCAGCATATATTTTTGCCCCCCTTGCTTTTGCGTGCTCATATTCTTCCAACACAAGAGCTCCAGCTCCCCCTGCAATGATAAATCCATCTCTATTAGCATCATAGGGTCTAGACGCTTTTTCTGGTGTGTTGTTATATTTTGAAGATAATGCAGGCATAGCATCAAACATTCCTGACAGGGCCCAATCCAATTCTTCTCCTCCTCCAGCAAATACTATATCTTGTTTTCCATATTGAATAAGTTCCATTCCATTTCCGATACAATGTCCGCTTGTTGCACATGCTGAACTAATTGAATAATTTACTCCTTTAATTTTAAAAGGGACTGCGAGTGTTGCTGAACATGTACTTGCCATTGTTCTTGGAACTATGTAAGGCCCCATTCTTTTTGGCGCAGATTTTCTTATAGTATCCACGGCATAATAAACATTTTTTATTGAAGGGCCACCAGATCCCATAATAATTCCTGTTTGTTCATTGCTAATGTCTTTCTCTTCTAAGCCAGATTCTTCTATTGCTTCTTTTAAAGCAATATAGGTATAGGCAGAACCTTCTCCCATAAATCTTTTTATTTTTCTATCTATATGTTTATCTAAATCTAAATTTTTAATATTTCCAATGACTTGGCTTCTAAAATTATATTTTTTATGTTCTTCAGAAAAAGTAATTCCAGATTTTGTATTTAGCAGAGAATCTAGCACTTCAACTTTATTATTACCGATACAAGAAACTATTCCAATTCCAGTTATAACAACTCTTCTCATGATTTATAAACTCCTACTTTTAGATTTTCGGCAGAATAAATTTCTTTTCCATCTGCTTTTAAAACTCCGTCAGCAAAACCTACTGTTCCACCTTCTGTCTTTAAAACTTTTTTCATATCAATTTCATAAGTTGCCATTTTGACTTTTTTAAGAATTTCTCCAGTAAATCTAACAAAATTCACACCCAGTGCGCGTCCCTTTCCAGGCTCTCCTATCCATCCTAGATAAAAACCTACTAGCTGCCACATTGCATCCAATCCTAGACAGCCCGGCATGACTGGATCGCCTTTAAAATGACAATCAAAAAACCACATTTTATCTTTTATATCAAGCTCTGCTTTTATGTGGCCTTTTTTAAATTTACCCGAATCAGATTTTATTTCCGTAATTCTATCAAACATTAACATCGGAGGAGATGGTAGTTTTGCATTTCCAGGGCCAAACAATTTTCCATTCGCACAATCGATTAGCTCTTCATATTTGAAACTATTTTTTTTCATCGTATAGATAAATTAATACTTGATTAGTATATTATATTACATATATTTTACTTATATTTATAAATTAGGCAAAAAAATAAGGAATAATTGAGTAAAATGAAAATTCCACAAGTAACGTTTAGAACTAGAATAGGTGACAACCAGTCATTAGGCGGCGGTTGTGCCATTGGTGGAGAATGGAAAGACATTACCTCCGACGACTTATTTAAAGGTAAAAAAATTGTTTTATTTTCATTGCCTGGTGCATATACACCTACTTGTTCTTCACAACAGGTGCCTGGATATGAAGATAAATACGAAGAGTTAAAAAAATACGTAGATGAGGTTTATTGTTTATCAGTAAACGATTCATTTGTAATGAACGCTTGGTTTAGAGATCAAAAAATATCTAAAGTAAAACCAATTGGAGATGGGGAAGGCAAATTTACAAAAGGAATGGGCATGTTAATTGACAAACCCAAACAAGGGTTTGGCATGAGATCATGGAGATATTCTGCATTTATCGACAATGGTGAGGTTGTTAAAATGTTTGTCGAAGATGGAAAAAATGATGGAAGTAATGATGCCGATCCATTCAAGGTGAGTGATGTTAATACAATGTTAAACTACTTGAAAGATAAGTAAAAAATAATAAAGCATTATCAGCCGAATTTATTTAATTTTGCCCCATAAAGAACTTTTAACGATCCATCCCGTATAATCACCCGAGGTAACTTTACACCATTTCACCTCACATTTTTTTATAAAACACAATCTTCCTTTTTCAACCAAAGCTAATGGTTTTGAATAATAAGAAGGTCTTTTAAAGATTATGGAATTATCGACATTATTTAAGGCAGCTTTTTTTTTAGATAATTGTGAAACATGTATCCAGCCAGAATTATTTTCATGGTCAATAATTTTTCTAAAATTATCTGATTTATCTTTTATCAGAACTGGTAAAAATTTTTTTTTGTAAACAAGTTTTATAGGATGTTCAAAAGAAGGACCTTGTCTAAGGTTAACTTTATTATTTCGTAGAGTTAAGTAATATTCATCCTTAGCATACGAAGGTCCAATTAAAAAAACAAATAAGCAAAAAAAAGCAGTTACTTTAAGCATAAATGCAGTTTCTTTTACAATTTGCATTTCTTAATAATTTTATTTTTCTAAATTTTGAGTCAAGAGCATTAAATATCATAATATTTCCATGTGAATTTTTGCCAATATTTAAAATTGATTTTATAACTTCATTGGCCTGCAAAGATCCGGCAATTCCAGCAAGGGTAGTCATTATTCCATCTGATTCACAGTTTAATTCTTCATTTGGAGATTTGGGCATAAAACATCTAAAACACGGCGTCTTTCTTCTAAAATCGAAATTAAATACTTGTCCATCAAACTTGTTTATTGCGGAAGAAACTAATATTTTTTTATTTTTCATACAGTAATCGTTTATTAAAAATCTTGATTCAAAATTGTCAGTTCCGTCACAAACAATGTCATAATTTTTGGCGATTCTGTGAATATTTTTCCTATCTATTTTTTTTGTAAAAGTTTTGATATTTATTTTTTTGCTTATTTTTTTTATAAATTTTTTTGATACTGAAACTTTAAATTTTCCAATATCTTTTTTAGTAAACAGTACTTGTCTGCTTAAATTTGATAGTTCAACTTTATCATTATCGACAATTCCTAAGTTTCCAACGCCAGAATAGGCTAAGTATAAAATTAAAGGACATCCAAGACCGCCAGCTCCGATAATCAATACCTTTGCTTTAAAAATTTTTTTTTGACCAGAAATACCAATTTTCCTAAGTATTAATTGTCTAGAGTATTTTTGAAGATCTTCACTTTTAATTGAGATTTTTTTCATTTGATAAAAATGTTTCTACAATTTTTTTTGCAATTACTGAAGCAATAAATTTTTTAGAATTTTTTTTAATTTTTTCAGTTTTTCCATTTTTATCTATAATAATAACTTCGTTTAAGTCGCTATTAATTCCAACTTCTTTCTTTGATACATCATTTGCAATCATTATATCGCAAAATTTATCCTGCATTTTTTTTATAGAATTTTTAAGAAGATTATCCGTCTCTGCTGAAAAACCAACTAACAATTTTGGTTTATGCCTATTATTTTTTCCTAAGAAACTTAATATGTCCAGATTTTTTTCAATCTTAATTTCGTCTAATTTTAACTCCTTTTTTATTTTATTTTTTTTTCTTAACACGGGTTTAAAATCAGAAACTGCTGCAACACAAACAGCAATATCAGCAGGCAGTCTTTTCTTCACAGCTTCAAACATTTCATTTCCAGAAGTAACTTTTTTTACCTTAATTTCATTATTATAATTGAGATTGGTTGGCCCAGATATGAGTGTTGTTTTGATTCCTAATCTTGATAACTCTGAGGCTATTTCATAGCCCTGTTTTCCACTAGACTCATTAGAGATGTATCTTACAGGATCTATATATTCTTTTGTAGGCCCAGTGGTCACAATTGCATTTACTTTTTTCTTTTTTAGAAAGTCTTTATTTTTAAAATATTTATCTAAAAAAGATAGAATTTGTCTAGGACTAGACATTTTGCCTTTTCCATATTCTCCACAGGCCATTTCACCATCTATAGGTCCTATAAATTTATAACCATATTCAATAAGAGCATTTAAATTTTTTTGAGTTGCTTTATGTATCCACATTCTAACGTTCATGGCAGGTACTAAAAAAATTTCTTTATTTGAAGCCAGAATGATAGTAGAGGCAAGATCATCTGCGCTTCCCCTGGCAATTTTTGACATAAAATTCGCAGTAGCAGGCATAACTAAAATTAAGTCTGCCCAACGAGATAGAGAAATGTGATCTATTTTTCCTTTATTTTTTTCATCAAACATTTCCTCAAAGACTCTATTTTTTGAAAGAGATGAAATTGACAATGAAGTTACAAATTTTTTTCCACTTTTAGTTAGAACAACTTTTATTGAGGAGTGCTTTTTTAATAACAGCCTTATTAAATCTAGAGATTTATAAGCAGAGATTCCTCCGCCAATTATTAACAAAATTTTTTTGTTTTCTAAACTCATGCTTAATTAAAATACTATAAACAAGCCTATTACAATACCTAAAAAAGTTATAACTATATTGTTTCTCAAATTTTTCATTTTTAACTCTTCTAACTCAAAATTTTTTCCATCCGCAACATACAAATTCAATTTTCCTTCAGATAACATCTGCAAGGCTCGATTTGCTCTATCCATAACATTGGGTAGATCAGGTACTTTTTTTAGAAGTTCTTTTGAAAAATTTATTGTTTTATTAATTGTCGCTTCTGGTCCCTTTGTACTCTTCATCCATTTTTCTAAAATTGGCCTCGATGTTTCCCAAATATTAGCTTCAGGATTTAATTTTCTTGCCACACCCTCAACTACTACCATTGTTTTCTGCAGAAGAAGCAGTTGCGTTTGGGTATGCATATTGAATTTTTCTGTTATTTCAAATAATTGAGCTAATAAATTTCCGCCGGAAATATCTTTAACTGATTGACCAAATATAGGTTCTCCAATAGATCTCAAAGCTTGTGCAAACTTATCTTTTGAAGCAGTATTTGGAACAAGTCCAGCCAGAAAATGCACCTCAGCTACTTTAATGTAATCCCTCTTAATAAATCCATAAAGTATTTCAGCTAGATATTTTCTATTATTTTCATCTAGACGTCCCATTATTCCAAAATCTATTGGTATAATATTTCCTTCCTTATCAACAAATAAATTACCTTGATGCATATCGGCATGAAAAAAGCCATCTCTTACCGTCTGTTTTAAAAATAGTTGAATTAGATTCTTTGATAATTTTTTAAGATCAATATTTTCTTTTTTTAAATCATCCATATTTCTTATGGAAATTGCTTCAATTTTATCAAGAGTTAGAACTTTTTTTGAAGTATAATTCCAATAAATTTTTGGAACTTTAATACCATCATCATTTATTGTATTTTCGTACAATTCATTGGCAGCAGCAGCCTCAAATCTTAAATCCATTTCAACATTTGTTATTTCTTTTAATAAATGCATAACTTTAACCAACCTTAATCTTCTTGTTTTTTTAAAAAAACTTTCAACTAAATAAGCAAAAAATATTAATGCATCTAATTCTTCGTTAAAAACTACATGAATGTTTGGTCTCAATATTTTTATTGCAAGTTCTTTTTCCTCGTTTTTAATTTTTACTTTTGCAAAATGAACTTGAGCAATTGAAGCAGCGGCAATAGGATCACTAAAGGACAGTATATCCTTAAAAGATTTGTCTCCAATTTCTTTCTTCAAAATTATTTTTGCTTCAACTGTGTCAAACGCAGGAAGTTTGTCTTGTAATTTTTCTAGTTTTTTTGCAACATCTTCACCTATTATATCTGGTCTGGTAGCCAAAAACTGACCTAACTTAATAAAAGTTGTTCCCATATTTTCCAATGCTTCGCATAATGCTTCTCCAGATTCTTTTTTTGGTTTTTCTATTTGTTGTTTTTTGCCAATTGAAAAAATAAAAAAAACGAATTTTAAACTTACAGGAATAGGTCTAATATTATTTAAAGTATCTACCGCACCAGAAACTGCTAATTTTCTTAAAATTTTAATTAAATTATAAATCTTTTTAAACATTATTAGATTTTCCAGCCAGAATGAATTGCAACTATACCGCCAGATAAATTTCTATATTCAACTTTATCAAAACCATTTGCTTTAAACATTTCTGATAATTCATTCTGATTATAAAATTTATCAATGCTTTTAATCAGATATTCATACGGTTCAGATTTGCCAGTAATGTATTCTCCAATATGTGGTATTGATTTAGAATATATTTTATAAATTTTATTTAGCATTTCGTTATCAATTTGAGAAAATTCTAAACACAACATTCTTCCACCACTTTTGAGAACTCTTTTAGCTTCTTTTAAAGATGAATTTATATTTGAAAAATTCCTTAAACCAAAACTCACGGAGTATAAGTCAAAAGTATCATTTTTGAATGGCAATTTCTCAGCTGGAGAACAGTGCCATTCAATTTTGCCTAGATTTTTTAGCTTTTTTTTACCCAATTCTAACATTAATTTATTGGGTTCTACGCAAGTAAGTTTTCCACTAAATTCTGTTCTTTTTAAAAATGCTTTGGCTATATCTCCCGTGCCAGATGCTACATCTAGTAAATGATCTCCTTTTTGGGGATTCATCCAGTCAATAAATCTTCTTTTCCAAATACGATGTATTCCTAAAGACATTATATCGTTCATTAAGTCGTACTTATCGAAAACATCGTTAAAAACTTCTGTTACCTGTTCAATCTTAGTTTTTTTAATATTTTTCATTTTTCTAATGTTATATGTCAAAAATAATTAAATATTGACCCAAATATTTCAAAGATATATACGTTCTCACTAATGCCAAATACAAAATCAGCAATTAATAGGGTTAAACGAGTAAAAAAACAGACATTGGTCAATAAATTAAGGAGAAATAAGTACAAGTCTGCCTTGAGGAAAATACACAAATTAATTGAAAAAAAAGATACTAAAAAAATAAAGGAATATTTTCCGATATTTCAATCAGAGTTAATGAAAATTGCCAAAACAGGAATTGTAAAAAAGAAAAATCTCTCAAAAAAAATTTCAAAAATTTCAAAAAGAATAAGTCGTATCAATAATTAGTTGTAATCAATTCAAAGTTGTTATTTATTTTCTAATTTATAAATTTCAAATATGAATTCTAAACTAAATATGGATTAATTAGTATCCAAAGTTGAATTCATTTTAGTATCCAAAGTTGAATACATTATTGTCGCACTGCTTTTCTCTTTTGGCGATTGTTCTACAACCAAAATTAATTTTTTTTTAAAAAAAATATTGAAATTAAAAAAATTAGCTATAAAAATAGATTTTTTTTTCACTAAAACATGGACAAAACTTCTTTAAAAACTAATGCAAACACTCTTTCAGAAGAAAGTGTATTAAATTGGCAAATTATCCAAAAAGATTTTGAAAAATCTTTTGGCACAGAAGTTTATTCGAGCTGGCTGAAAAATATTTTGTTGGTAAAAGAGTATAATCATTATGTTATTTTAGGGGTGCCAACAAGATTTTTTAGGGATTGGATAACTTCAAGATATGCCGATAAAATTTTAAGTGAATTAAAAAAACACAAATTAAGTATAAATCGAATAGAATTTAAAATTGTAGGAAAAGAAAAATTAGAAAACGGAATTATCTCTCCAGATTCAAATAAAAATAAAATTATGGAGATGAAAGATTCAATTTTAAATTATAATAGATTAAATAATAATTTAAATTTTGATAATTTCGTTGTGGGTCAGAGTAACAAAATTGCTTATTTATCTGCCAAGAAAATATGTACCCAGCTATCTATATATAACCCACTTTTTATTTATGGCGGCGTTGGATTAGGAAAAACTCATTTAATGAATGCAATAGGTTTAGAATTAAGTAGTAACAATAATGTAATGTTTATTTCTGCAGAAAGATTTATGTATCAGTTTATCAAGTCAATAAAAAAAAATGAAATGGTAAGTTTCAAGGATTTTTTTAGAAGAGCAAATGTTTTTATAATTGACGATATACAATTTATAAGAGGAAAAGAAGGTTTACAAGAAGAGTTCTTCCACACATTTAACAGCCTATTTGATAAAAGTTCACAAATTGTAATTTCTTCTGATCGACCGCCCAATAAACTTGATAGAGTACAAGACAGAATTAAATCAAGACTTTCAGGAGGATTGGTAGTTGATATTGGTTTACCAGATTATGATTTGAAATTAAATATTTTAAGAAAAAAGATTGAAGAATTTCAAAAATCTTTTAAAGAACATCCGAATCTAAGTGACGAAGTTGTCGACTATTTGGCTAAAGACACAAAGTCAAATATAAGAGAATTAATTGGTGTATTTAATCGAGTTGTAGCTTTTAGCAAAATGAGCAATAGACCGCTAAACATAAATGATTGTAAGATAATTTTAAAAGACGTTTATAATAGTATTAAAATTATAAGTATTGATAAAATTCAGAATGTTACATCAAATTTTTTTAGCATCAATCTAGATGAGATGCTTTCCCAGCGAAGATCACGTCCGTTGGCCAGGCCCAGACAAATTGCAATGTATCTTGCAAAAAAACTTACAACTAGATCTTTACCTGAAATAGGTAGAAAATTTGCAAATAGAGATCACACAACCGTTATCCATGCAGTGAAAACGATTGATAAACTTTCAAAAAATGATGAGCAAATGAGAAAAAATATTGAAGAGATAAAGTCAATAATTCTAAACGATTAAAATGCAGTTTCAGATAAAAAGAGATATATTACTTAAGTCATTGGCTGCAGCTCGCAATGTAATTGAGAAAAAAAATACCCTCCCTATTCTTTCCAATGTTTTATTAGAGATAAAAAATAAAAAATTGAATATAGTAACAACTGACTTAGACTTAATATTTCATGATGAAATATCTGATTTAAAAGTGGATCAAGAAGGAAGTACCACTACTTCAGCCATGGTGCTATATGATCTTTTAAGAAAATTGCCTTCTAATCTTAATGTCATTTTCGATTTACAGAGTGAAAATAAATTAAATATTTCTGCTGAAAATTCAAAATTTAACCTTTTATGTTTACCGGTTGACAATTTTCCTAATTTTACAGATGATTTTAAGTCGAATGGAATAAATCTTGACGGAAAAAAATTTTTATCCTTACTAAATAAAACTAAAATATCGATGTCTAATGATGAAACAAGACATTATTTAAATGGGATTTATATTCATTCAACGGTATCTAATCAAAAGTCATATTTAACAGGCGTAGCAACTGACAGTCACAGACTATCATCTAGTAGTATTCCAGTAGAAAACCTAGATAATTTTAAATCTTTTATTTTACCAAAAAAAGCTATTTTCCAATTATGTAATTTACTTCAAGAAAATGAGAAAAAAGTCTTTCTCAACACTAGTGATACAAAAATTCAATTTAAAATAGGAAATTCAAAAATAATTTCTAAAATAATTGACGGTAAATTTCCTGATTACCATAAGGTAGTACCCAAAAATAATAATAAAACTTTGTTGGTAAATGCGAAAGATTTTATACATTCTATCGAGCGAGTAACTACAGTTTCAATAGATAGAAAAGAGGGAGTAAAACTTACTTTAGGAAAAGATTATATACAGTTATTTGTTAACAGTTCGTCTTCTGGGGAAGGCAAAGAAGTTTTAAAGGCCAACTATAATTCTGAAGATTTAACTATAAGTTTTAATTCAAGATATTTATTAGATATTGCTTCAGAAATTGAAGATGAAAAATTAGTGATGAATTTAAACGATTCAGTTTCACCAGTTTTAATTCAAGACAAATTAGATAAGCAAAGTTATTTTGTAATTATGCCAATGAAAATTTGAAATTTTTTAATTTCACAAAAAAAAATTATTTTATCTACTATTACCCTTATCAATCAATGGTAATTTACTCTTATTCGTTGGGTTCATTTTATATATCTAAAAAAAAATGATACAATCCAACGTTTCCATATTAAAATGAAAGATATTCAAAAGAACAATCCAAGTAAAAATTATAGTGCCGATTCAATTAAAGTCTTAAAAGGACTTGAAGCTGTTCGCAAAAGACCTGGAATGTATATTGGCGATACCGACGATGGATCAGGTCTACATCACATGGTTTTTGAAGTTGTAGATAATTCTATAGATGAAGCAATAGTTGGATTTTGTAAAAAAATAACTATTACAATGCATAAAGATAACACTGTGACAGTAGAGGATGATGGAAGAGGTATACCAGTAGACGTTCATAAAGGAGAAAAAAAATCTGCTGCCGAGGTCATAATGACTCAACTACATTCAGGGGGAAAATTTGACCAAAACTCTTATAAAGTTTCAGGAGGGCTACATGGGGTTGGCGTTTCTGTTGTGAATGCTTTATCAGAAAAACTGGATCTAACTGTATTTAGAGATCAAAAAGAATATTTTATATCATTCAAAAACGGCAAAACAGTAAGCCCAATTAATTTTATAAAAAAAACTAAAAAATCTGGTACAAAAATAACCTTTCTTCCTTCCAAAGATATTTTTTCATCTATTAAATTCAACGCATCCACTCTGCATAAAAAAATGAGAGAGTTAGCCTTTTTAAATAAAGGTCTACAAATTAATTTGATCGACGAAACACACGCTAAAATCAAGCTTTATGAAAGCAAATATAGCGGTGGAATTACTGAATTTGTTTCTTTCCTTGATCAAAAAAAATCCATTCTGGCTAATAAAAATGAAAAAGCTGCTTTTAAGAAACCTTTATATTTAATGGGTGAGAGAAGAAATATAATTGTGGAGTGTTCTTTTCAATGGAACGCAGGATTTTCTGAAGAAGTTTTGGCATTTACTAATAACATTCAGCAAAAAGACGGGGGAACACATTTGCTTGGCTTTAGGAGCGCATTAACAAGAATTATAAATAAATATCTTGCTGAAAAGAATTTGGCCAAAAAAAACAAGGTAACTGTAGGAGGCGAGGATATCAAAGAAGGACTTACAGCGGTTTTATCCATAAAGATGCCAGATCCAAAATTTTCTTCTCAAACAAAAGATAAATTAGTTTCTTCAGAAATACGAAATATTGTTGAATCCATTATAAGTGATAAAGTGACAATTTGGTTTGATCAAAACCCTTCTGTTCTGAGAGTAGTTTTAGATAAAGTTTTACAAGCAGCAATAGCCAGAGATCTTGCGAGGAAGACAAGAGATAGCGTGAGAAGAAAAGGCACTCTAGAGCTATCAGGCTTACCAGGCAAACTAGCAGATTGTCAAATTTCAAAAATGGAAGGAACAGAACTTTTTATAGTAGAGGGAGATTCTGCGGGAGGCTCAGCAAAGCAAGGAAGAACAAGAGAATTTCAAGCAGTTCTTCCGCTAAGAGGAAAAATTTTAAATACATATATTAATGAAAATAAAAAAATAAATGGATTCAACGGCTCACATGAAAATAGAGCGTTATCTAAAATGATGTCGTCAAATGAAATAGTTACATTAATCAATGCTCTTGGTACAGGTTTTAGAAATTTTGATATAGAAAATTTAAGATATGAGAAAATCATCATCATGACAGATGCGGATGTGGACGGCTCGCATATAAGAACTTTATTACTAACTTTTTTTAATAACCAACCATTTAATCAGTTAATCGAGAAGGGCCATTTATACTTAGCTCAACCACCATTATTTAAAATAACCAAGGGAACAAAAAGTGTTTATATTAAAAATGAAAAAGAATTAGAAAAATATATTTTAAAATCATCTGAAAATGCTGTTAAAAAATTGACAAAAACGGCACTAGAAAAATTTATTAGCAATGAAAAGAAAAAGTTAAGAATACAAAGGTTTAAAGGTTTAGGCGAAATGAATCCCGAAGAATTATGGCAAACTACCTTAAACCCTGAAAATCGTACTTTATTAAGAGTTGAATATTCTAAGGGGACCAAAGAAAAATCTAAAGAGGATCGAAACATTATAAAAATATTAATGGGAGATGAGGTTGCTCCAAGAAAAAATTTTATTATCAGTAAAGCTTTAGAGGTCGAAAATTTAGATATTTAATTACATGAACTTGTCTGATCTCTTCAAATCAGAAGAGGATTTTCAATTAGAGAAAAGAACCCTGGTTATTTTAAGATGGATGGCTATTTTTGGCCAATTAATAGCCGTATATACCGTATACTTTGCTTTAAATTTTGATCTTCCACTTTTTTATTGCTCGACAATTATTTTATTTGGAATTTTAACTAATCTTTTTTTACAATTTTATTTTAAAAAAAACCAACTTAGTAACTTGGATTCAGTTTTATTTTTGCTTTATGATATTTTTCAGCTGAGTTTACTTTTGTTTTTTACTGGAGGAATAAAAAATTCTTTTGTGATTTTTTTAGTTATTCCTTCAATTATATCATCAACCTTGTTAAATTTAAGAAGCACCTTTGTATTATCTGCTACTACCGTAATTGTCTTGTTAGTACTAACATTTTATCACTTCCCGTTGCCAGGTTCTGGCGATTTTCATTTTGATGTTCCGGAATATTATTTATATGCAGTTCCAGTTTCTGTAATAATTGCATTAGTTTTTTTAACTTATTTTGGTGCTCGATTTGGAACTGAATCAAGAAAAAGAGCTAAAGCTTTAAATAAATTAGAGCTGATATTGGCTAAAGAACATGAATTAGAATCTATAGGTCAGCAAGCTGCTGCTGCGGCTCATTCTCTAGGAACTCCTCTTTCTACAATAACAGTTATAGCCAGAGAATTAAAAAAGGAAATTAAAAATGACCCTAAATATTCAAAAGACATCGATTTACTATTAAGCCAAGCTAAAAGATGCAGCGATATACTTAAAAAAATATCTAAAAATCAAATTGTAGACGATAAGTTTATGAGTGATGTCAGTATTCAAAATTTACTTATAGAAATTACAAAATCTTTTGAAGAAATTTCAGAAAAAAAAATTTTTTTAAATTTAGAAAAAGCTAAGGAAAGTTTAATAATTGATAGATCGTCTGAAATAACATACGGAATAAGAAATTTTATAGGTAATGCAGTAAAATATTCTAATAACAAAGTAGAAGTAAATTTAGAAAGAAGTTCTAATCATATAAAAATAAATATTATAGATGATGGCCCAGGTTTTCCCGAAGATGTTTTTAAAATTATTGGACAACCATATATAACATCAAGCTCAAAAGATTTGAGTTCAAAAGCTGGTTTGGGACTAGGAACGTTTATTGGAAAAACTCTTCTTGAAAGAAAGAAAGCTACACTTACGTTTTCAAATTTAGAACAAGGAGGTGCCATTGTCACCATTACTTGGAAAATTGATGATCTTAAAATTTAAAATTTATAAATCTATAAGATAGAATTTTATAAGCTAATTTAGCTACCAAAAAATTATAAGTTTCAAATCCTTTTATTGGAGATAATTCATTTATATCTGCACCAACTATTTTAGAGTGCTTTGCTGCGATTTTAATAATTTTTATTATTTCATCCCAAAACAAGCCTCCGGGTTCAGGAGTTCCAGTTGCTGGCATTAAACTTGAATCAAAAACATCAACGTCTAATGTGATATATACTGTCTTATTTTTTATTAAATTCTTAAAAAATCTGAGATCCCATTTCCTCTTGTCTTTTGCCCAAAAAATATTAATTTTTCTTTTATTTTTTTTTAAAAAAGAGATTTCACCCTTAGATATATTTCGTATTCCGAAAGATATAACATTCACATTTTTATGATCCAAGCATCTCTTGACAACTGATGCATGAGAAAATTTATTTCCATTATAACTTTCTCTTAAATCTGCATGCGCATCAAAATGTAATAAACAAAGTTTGTCAAATTTTTTGACGAATGGAATAATACATCCTGATGTGATCGAATGTTCTCCGCCAAAAACCATTGGGAAAATATTTTTTTTTAATAAAGCCTCATTGATTTGAGAAATTTGCTTTAAGGCATCACTCATTTTTTTTTTAATTAAAAATGGCTTAAGCGTTTTTATTCCAATTTTTTTATATGGTTCGCAGTTTAGATCCTCATCAAATAATTCGACTTGATGAGATGCTTTAATAATTTCTTTGGGCCCATTTTTTGTTCCAGAACCATAACTGACAGTTTTTTCTAATCCAAAAGGAACAACGACGGCTTTCTCCTTTATTTTGAATTTGTTTTCAATTCCTAAAAAACCTTGTTTGTTAGGTAAATAATTCAATTTTTATCCAAATAAGTTTGAAAATTTTTTTCTTTCTCTATTTTGCCAAAATTTACGATGATACGCATCGCTTACAATTAAAGGCAAAACGCTCGTGGCTTCAGCAAAAACCATTTGTTCTTTAGAAGTATCAACCTTACCCCAAGAACTTGCTTCTTTTAAAGTAGAACTGCTACACGCTCCATCTCTCGTATCTGCGATAGTTACTTGTATAGCATATTTGTGCATATCAACTTTTTTACCTAAAAGCTCTGCACAGACTACTGTATCCTGTACGAAGTTTTTTGGGACACCCCCGCCAATCATTAATAACCCAGAGGATTTTGATTTTAGTTTAATTTCTGTGAGCTCTCTAAACTCCCTTACCGAGTCTATTGTAATATGTTTAGATGGATTTTTTTCTTGATGCATTACCAATCCAAATCCAGCAGAACTATCGGTAAAAGCAGGACAAAATATGGGTACATTACAATCGTAAGCAACTTCAATTAATGATCCTTTCTTTTTTGCATTTTTTTTTAAATACCTACCAAGTTCTTTAATAAACTCTCTAGACGTGTATGGTTTTGGAGGTAATTTGTTTGCTATTTCACATATAGTTTTATCACAAATTTGTAAATCTTCTTCATCAATGTAAGTGTCATATATTCTGTCAATATAATTTTCCCTTAAAATCCTATCGTCTTGAAATTGGTTGCCTTGATAATGTTTAAATCCTAAAGCTTCAAAAAAATCCATATCAATTATAGATGCTCCAGTGGCTACAATTGCATCAACCATATTATACTTCACCAAATCAGAATATAAATTCATACATCCTGCAGCAGAAGTAGAACCTGCAATTGTAAGAAATATTGAACAATTTTGATCTTTTATCATTTCATTATAAATTTCAGCAGCTTTTGCAGTATCCCTTGATGTAAATGACATCTTTTTCATTGACTCAATTATTTTTCTAGAGTCAAAAGAAGTAATATCAATATGTTTTACTTCTGATTTTAATAGTGATTTTTTATTATGTCCTAGACTTGGACCATTTTTTTTATTCATTATTACGCAACCAAGTAATCAAACTTATCTTTGTCATCGTACATTGACAGAATAGGTTTGTCATCTACTTGATAGACGGCATCCGAATAAAAACCATTGAATTTTGTCCTGAATGTAGCCCCATAGGCCCCGAGCTGCCCGAGCTCAATATAGTCTCCTTCTTTAATATTATTGGGTAATAAAAAAGGTCCTTTCATATAATCCAGACTGTCACATGTTGGGCCATAGAAATTAAAAGAGGTTAATTTTTTGGATATGATCCTTCCATCTGTAATCATTTTTGAAGGGAAAACAAAGTTTGGAACTCCAGCATCAAATAAAGATCCATAAGTTCCATCGTTAATATAAAGTTTTTGTTTTTTTCTCAATAAAATTTTTACAATCGTAGATCCGCTTTCAGCTACAATTGCACGACCAGGTTCACAAAAAATTTCCGGCATCTTTGGTAACTTTAAATTATTTAACGATTTTTTTATTTCAGCTAAATAATTTTCTAGGGGTTCGGGCCTAAGGTCTGGATAAATAGATGGAAATCCACCACCTACGTTAATTACATCAGGAACAATTTTTGTTTTTTTAATTATATTTCCAATTTCAGCAATGCCTTTTGAAAAAGAAATTTTATCCATACACTGTGATCCTACGTGAAAACTTAAACCAACTCTTTTTCCGTGCTCTCTACATAGCCTTAATAATCCTAAAGCTTCACTTGGAAGCGCTCCAAACTTTCTAGACAAATCAATTTCCGCATGTTCATTCGAAACAGCTATTCTAACAAAGAGATTTAAATCTTTAGCATTGTTAGTTGCCTGAAGAATTTTAAGTAATTCATCTTTGCTATCCAACGCGAAATCTTTAACACTATACTGATAGTAAGCTTCCTTAATACTTTCTCTGTTCTTTATAGTATGCATAAAATAAATTTTAACTTTAGAATCTATTTTTTTCACTAACTTAACTTCATTGATTGAAGCTACATCAAAATTTTTAATTCCATTATCAATTATGCTCTTTAGTATTTTTTCGTTAGGATTGGTTTTGACTGCATAAAGAATTCTTCCAGAAAAATTTTTCTTGAAAAATTCTATAGATGTTTTTATAGATTGAAGTCTAATGCAATAGACCGGATATTCAGGTTTTAGAGTGTTAACCAATTCGTTAACGTTATTAAATTTTCGCATTACATGTGTTCCCATTTAATTACACAATAAAGCTTCTAAAAAATTTTGTAAAAAAAGCTTCTGTATTCCGCGTTTAATAGTTTTTGCAATTTATGTAAAGAAAATAATTCAGCTAGACTCTTTGAAAATTTTTGAAAGGATGCTATATGGAATGTATGGGCGGTATTAAGCAAACACCTTCAGGTTTAAAAATATCTGACTTTGAGGACAAAACTCTACTCATTGTAGATGATGATGATTCCTTTCGAAACAGGCTATCTAGAGCCATGGAGAAGAAAGGATTTGAAGTAAAAGATGCTAAAACCGTTGTAGATGCTATAAAATTAGCAAGATCCTTTCAGCCAAATTTTGCCCTTGTCGATCTTAGATTGGAGGATGGAAATGGATTAGATGTGGTTCAGGAGATTAATAAGACCAGAAAAGATAGCAGGATAGTCATGCTCACTGGATACGGGAATCTACCTACTGCTGTCGCTGCAGTTAAGGCTGGAGCCTTAGATTATATGGCTAAACCAGTTGATGCTGACGATGTTGAATCAGCTCTTCTGGCTGCTCCAAATTTAAAGGCTAAACCGCCAGAAAATCCCATGTCAGCAGATAGAGTAAAATGGGAACATATCCACAGAGTATTTGAGCTTTGTAATAGGAATGTCTCAGAAACTGCAAGACGTCTAAAAATGCATAGAAGAACTCTTCAGAGAATTCTCTCTAAAAAATCACCTCGTTAATTCTATAATTTTCTAAATTTTGAAATTTTAGGAATCAGAATAGTTAAAAGTAGAATTTTAAAAAATTCAGCAAGAAGAAAAGGTTGTGCGCCAGCCATAAATACTTTGTCCCACCCAGTAAATTTTGCCAACCACAACATACCAAAAAGATATATCATACTTACCGCAAATACTAATTTAATAAAATTTATTATAAAATTATTTTTAAATTTAAAAAGACCTGTTAAATAAACTGCTACCATAAATCCCACAAGATATCCCATAGTTGGACCAATAAAATAAACTATTCCCGCTCCTTTTTCTGGTGTTCCTGCGAAAACAGGCAATCCGGCTATACCTTCAATTAAGTAGAGTGTTATAGTAAACAAACCTAATCTCCATCCAAAAGATACACCAAGCAACAAAACCACAAAAGTTTGCATAGTCATTGGCACTGGATAAAAGGGAATTTTTACTTTTGCTGATATTGCCAAAACAATTGTACCCAGGACTGCTAAAAATAGATTTTTTACTAGCGAGACTTCTTTTAAATTTTTAATTAGTTCCATATTCTTATCCTTACTTTGATTTAAAGAAAAAATCTAGTTATTTGTCACTTCCAAAAATACATCTTCTAGGTCAGCATCATCAGTTGAAATATCAAGTATTTCAACATTTTTTTTTACAATATTTATAATTTCATCAAATTTAAATTTATTTTTATTGTAAATAGCAATTATTTCTGAATCATCTTTTATAAATTTAACATTGTTAAGTTTGATCTTTTCAAAATTGTTAAAGTTTTTAACTTTAAATTTAATTTTTTTAGTTTCAATTTGTTCTAAAAGTTTTTGAGTGGTATTTAGTGCTACTAAATTTCCTTTGTTTATTATTCCAATACGATCACACATTTCTTGGGCTTCATAAAGATAGTGTGTTGTAAGAATAATAGTTACTCCAAGTTTATTTAGCTCTTTAACATTTCCCCACAAATTTTTTCTTAATTCTACGTCTACCCCCGCAGTTGGTTCGTCTAAAATTAAAATTGGAGGTTGGTGCACCATAGCTTTTGCAATAAGCAATCTCCTTTTCATTCCGCCAGATAAGCTTCTTGCATAAGAATTGGCTTGTTTTTCTAGCGAAACCATTTTTAAAATTAAATCTGTAATTCTGTTCTCTTTTTTGACTCCATAAAAACCAGCTTGAAGTTCAAGTAATTTTCTGGGACTAAAAAAGGGGTCAAAATTAACTTCTTGTGGAACAATACCTATCGATGCTCTTATCTGTCTTGGATCATTATCCAAATCAAAACCCCACAACTCAACCTTGCCTGAAGTTTTTATTACTGTCCCTCCTAAAATGTTAATAAACGTTGTCTTACCAGCTCCATTAGGGCCTAAAAGACCAAAAATTTCACCCTGCTCTACTTGCAGGTTTAATTTGTTTAAAGCTAAAACAGATTTATCCAGGCTATTATTTTTTGAATAAATTTTAGTTAAATTTTCTGCAGATAATGCAATTTTGTTCATAATTTAATATTATTATATCATTAAAAAAATTAGGATATCATTAATTCATGAGCGCGATAAAAAAAACAGATCACTTTTATTTAGTAGATGGATCTGGATATATTTTTAGGGCTTATTACGCATTACCACCTCTATCAAGGAAGAGCGATGGTTTGCCCACTGGGGCAGTCAGTGGTTTTAGTAACATGCTTTTTAAATTACTAGAAGAGTCCAGATCTGATGACTCGGAAAATAAACCTACTCACTTTGCAGTTATATTTGATTCTGCAAGAAAAAATTTTAGAAATGAAATTTACAAGGATTATAAAGCTAATCGGTCAGAAACACCTGACGATTTAGTTCCTCAGTTTGAGTATATAAGAAAAGCCGTTCGAGCTTTTAACCTACCTTCTATTGAGCAACTAAATTATGAGGCTGATGATTTAATAGCAACCTATGCTAAGCAGATTCGAAATTTAGGCGCTAAGGTTACAATAATTTCATCGGATAAAGATTTAATGCAACTGGTTTCTAAAAATATAAGACTATTTGATCCAATGAAAAGCAAGGTTATTGGTGAAAAAGAAGTAATGGAAAAATTTGGTGTTAAACCTCAACAGGTGATCGACGTCCAGTCCTTGGTCGGAGATTCCTCTGATAATGTGCCAGGTGTTCCAGGTATAGGAGTTAAAACGGCAGCTGAATTAATTAATAAATATAAAACTTTAGATCGTTTATTAGATAAAGCAGATGAAATCCCACAAAAAAAAAGAAAAGAAACACTAATTAACAATAAAAAAACTGCTTTGATCAGCAGAGAACTTGTTACTTTGAAAGATGATGTTTCAGTTAAAGATAAAATTGAAAATTTTTCAATAAAAGAAGTTGAAAAAGATAAACTATATAATTTTTTAAGAGAGATGGAATTTAACAGACTTTTGAGTCAAGCGATCAGTTTGTATGGGGAGTCAAATAATAAAATAAAAAATGTGAATAAAAAAACAAACCAAAAAAAAATTGATTTAAAAAAATATGAAACCATTACCGATGAAAGTCAACTCGATAAATGGATCTCTATTCTTCAGCAAAAACCCTTAATATCTGTTGATACAGAAACAACCTCTCTTTATCCTGTGGAAACCGATTTGGTAGGAATCTCATTTTGCTATGCTCCCAATGATGCCTGTTATATTCCTTTAAAACATAAAAAACAGAATTGTTTAAACATAAACTTAGTTCTTAAAAAGGTTAAAAAAATTCTTGAAGACCCAAGTATTAAAAAAATTGGTCAAAATATTAAATTTGATTACATAGTTTTAAAAAAACATAATATAGATATACAGCCAATAGAAGATACGATGTTGGCATCGTATACTTTGGATGCGGGTATTAATCGTCATAATCTTGATACCTTGTCAGAACTTCATTTAAATCACAAAACAATTTCTTTTAAAGATTTGGTTGGCACAGGAAAAAACAAAATAACTTTTCCTGATGTTGATTTAAAAAGAGCCACAGAATATGCAGCAGAAGATGCGGATGTCACCTTTAGGCTTTACGAATTATTAAAGCAACGACTAGATCAAGAGAAGCTTAATAGAGTTTATGAAGTATTTGAGAAACCCCTGGTAAAAATACTTTCGCAGATTGAGATGAATGGCATTAAAGTTGATAATGCTTACCTAAAAAAATTGTCTAAAAAATTTGGTGATAAAATTAAAAAAATTGAAAAAGAGATTTATTCCATAGCCAATAAAGAATTTAATATAGGTTCACCTAAACAGCTGGGTGAAATAATTTACAATGAATTAAAAATTGCAAAGTTAAAAAAGACAAGAAAAGGAAGCCTAGCCACTAGTGCTTCAGTTTTGGAAGATTTATCCTTTAAGGGGCACAAGTTTCCGAGATTAGTTTTAGATTGGAGGCAATTATCAAAATTAAAGAATACATACTCTGATGCCTTGCAGGAACACATAAACCCAAACACTAATAGAGTTCATACATCCTTTCTGTTAGCCGCAACAAATACCGGAAGATTAGCCTCCAGCGATCCTAATTTACAAAATATTCCAATCAAAACAGAAGACGGAAGAGAAATTAGAAAAGCATTTATTGCCGAAAAAAATAATATTTTAATAGCAGCTGACTATAATCAGATTGAGATGAGAATATTGGCTGATTTGGCTGATGTTAAAGAATTAAAAAAAGCATTTACAAATAAAGATGATATTCACAGCTTAACAGCCAGCCAGGTTTTTAATGTTTCTTTGAAAGAGGTAGATGAAAATTTAAGAAGAAAAGCCAAAACTATTAATTTTGGAATAATTTATGGCCTCACGCAATATGGCCTTGCAAAACAGATTTCTGTATCAAATGAAGAGGCTCTAGAATTTATCAATTCTTATTTTAAAAAATTTCCAGAAATAAAAGAATATATGCAGACGACAATCAAATTTTGTAGAAAACATGGCTATGTAAATAATATTTTTGGCAGAAGAATTCATTTAAGAGGAATTAACGATAAAAACTTTAATGTTAGAAGCTTTCAAGAAAGAGCGGCTATCAATGCTCCAATCCAAAGTTCTGCAGCCGATATTATCAGGCTTGCCATGATTAAAATTAGCGAATTAATCGAACTAAATAAAATGTATGATACAAAAATGCTTTTACAAATACATGATGAATTAGTATTTGAATGTTTGAAAAGCGATCAAATTTCTGTTGAGAAAATCGTTAAAAAAACTATGGAATCAATTTCAAGTTCGGAATATCATATGTTTACAACCCCCTTAGATGTAAACATTAATTCAGGTAACAATTGGGGAGAGGCACATTAAAATTAATTAATGCCTAAATTTTGACAATTTTTTTTAAACTACTATAAATTAACTGGAATTAACTATGTCAAAAACTATCGCACTTGTTGATGATGATAGAAATATTTTAACAAGTATTAGCATGGCTCTGGAACGAGAAGGCTTTAAAGTTCAAACATACATTGATGGTGAAAGTGCTTTAGTAGGACTATCAAGAAACCCTCCTGATTTAGCTGTAGTTGATATAAAAATGCCAAAAATGGACGGAGAAGAATTGCTTAAAAGAATAAAGAAAAAAATGTCCATTCCGATTATATTTCTCACGTCAAAAGATGAAGAAGTAGACGAATTACTTTCGTTAAAGTTAGGCGCTGACGATTTCATAAAAAAATCTGGAGGTTTTTCAATCAAAGTACTAATCGAAAGAATCAGAGTTCAGCTGAGAAAAGTAAGCAATCCTATAGAGGAGATTAAAAGTTTAATCACTCACGGAAAGCTTAAACTTGATCCTAATCAACTTGAATGTGAATGGGGAGGAAAAGCTTTACCAGAAAAATTAACCACTACAGAATTCTCCATAGTCAGGGAACTTGCAAAAAGACCAGGCGTGATTAAAGAACGAGCACATCTTATGGATATAGCTTATAAAGAGAATACAGATATCGAGGACAGAACAATTGATAGTCATATTAAAAGAATAAGAAAAAAATTTAAAAAAGTCGATGAAAAATTTTCATCAATTGAAACTCGATATGGAAGCGGCTATAGATGGAATGTTAGTTAATGAAATTAGTGAGAAGTTCATCGTCGATATTACGAAAGTTTTTAATTTTTAATTTTTTTATTTTTTTAGTTTTAGGGCTATTTACATTTTTTTATCTTCAGGCTATACAGCCCAATTTAGTAAAACAACACACCGAAAAACATACCGTCATAATAGGTAACACCTCTAATCATATTGAAAGGCTTAAAATAAATTTTGAAGAAAAAAGTCTTAAAAATTTTTTACTTTCAACTAGATTTTTATTTCAAAATTTGGAAAGGGTACAATTTTACAATGGAGACGGAAGATTAATTGGAGATAGCAACGTATTGGATTTAGATCAAAACGTTTTTTCAAAATCCGATATCATTCTTGAAGAAAATATTAATGAAAAATTTTCACCTCAAGACAGTGAATTAAAGAATGAGAAATTGGTTAAGAAAAAAGAAAATGAAAATATAAAAAATTTAATAAAAAAAAAAAATGACGATCCAATAGTACTTCAAATAGAAGAAAACAATAATTTTTATGTAAAAACATTAGACGATGTTACTGTCAACGGCCAAGTTCTTGGTTATATTATGGTTACTGAACAAGCTAATGAAATTTTAACTGCAGTAGAAGAAAGAAGAAATTTTATTCTTAGAACAGTCTTTGCAATAGGCATTGCAGTCTTTATATTTTCTATATTTCTTAATAGATATATTCTTAAACCTATTGCGGGCTTAGTTCGATATACAGAATCAATTCAAGCCAAGGACGAATCTTTTGGAAAAATTGAAAAGTTTTTATACAGAAGTGATGAGCTAGGTCTTTTATCAAGATCTTTAAATAATATGACAAAAGATTTACAGAAACGAACCAGAAGAGCAGAAAACAGTTCTGCTGATTTAGCTCATGAAATTCG
>JAGFWA010000019.1 GCA_017640245.1 Pelagibacteraceae bacterium | reverse complement strand
TTTAAAAATTCAAATCATAAAGATTTTAAAAAAACCAATTTATCAGAAAAAGACCGTTATGCTTTGGAAATTCTTGGCTTAAAATGTGAAACAAAGTGGTCTGATATACAAAAAAAATTTAAAACTCTTGTAAAGAAATACCATCCTGATAAAAACCATGGCAGCAAAAAATATGAGGATATATTAAAAAAAGTAACTTTAGCTTATAGTCAGCTTAAACTGAGTATTAATAAAATAAAGTAGTAATGAATTTAGAAAATCAAAAACCCGATATAAGAATCTCCGTAAGGCAAACTTTTGGTTTGGATACGGATATGGAAATCGATGGATTTGCTACAAAGAATGAATACGTCCCAAAAATAGATAATGATTATAAATTTGATAGGGACACGACTTTGGCAATTCTCTCTGGTTTTGCTTTCAACAAAAGAGTTTTAGTTCAGGGTTATCACGGAACGGGTAAATCTACTCATATAGAACAAGTGGCTGCGAGAATTAATTGGCCATGTATCAGAGTAAATTTAGATAGCCATATCAGTAGAATAGATTTAATTGGAAAAGATTCGATTGTTATCAAAGATGGAAAACAAATAACAGAATTTAAGGAGGGAATATTACCCTGGTCTATTCAAAACCCTGTAGCTCTAGTTTTTGACGAATACGACGCAGGAAGGCCAGACGTTATGTTTATAATTCAAAGAGTCTTAGAAAGTGAAGGAAAATTTACATTGTTGGACAAAAACAAAATTCTTAGTCAAAATAAATTTTTTAGAATGTTCGCAACCACTAATACTGTCGGCCTGGGAGATACAACTGGACTTTACCATGGTACACAACAAATTAATCAAGGACAAATGGATAGATGGAATATTGTAACAACATTAAATTACTTAAAATTTAACAAAGAATTAGAAATTGTTTTAGCCAAGAATAAATCTTTAAATAATAAAAAAGGTAAAGAGAAAGTTTCAAATATGATTAAAGTTGCAGATCTTACGAGAAATGGTTTTATCAACGGTGATATTTCAACGGTTATGAGTCCCAGAACAGTTATCTACTGGGCCGAGAACTCAGAGATTTTTAAAGATATAGGATATGCCTTCAGGGTAACTTTTTTAAACAAGTGCGACGAACTAGAAAGAAAAATTGTTGCAGAATATTATCAAAGATGCTTTGGGGAAGATCTTCCAGAGTCCTCTGTTAATGTAAAGATTTCCTAGAATGGAAAAAAAAGACACTCATTTAGAAAATTTTAAGCAAGCCCTAATTTCTACAATAAAGTCAATTTCAGAAAAAAACGATTGTGAAGTCAGCTTTGGAAAACAAGCGTCAAAAAACTATAATAATGTAAATCTTCCAGAAATAAAAAAATTGGAACATTTTCAAGATTTTTTGACTATGAGAGCTAAAGCTGATTCAGAAGCATTAAGGCTAAAATATAGTAATGAAGATATTTTCAATACATATAAACCTAAAGGAAAGATGGCTGAAGAGCTTTATGAAATTGCAGAGAAAATAAGATATGAAAAAATTGGCAGCGATACGTTTAAAGGCATTAAAGAGAATTTAGCTGAAAATTACAAGGAGAATAAAAAAAATACCAAAAATGAAGAGAATATTAGTGAAAATTTATCAGCCAAAACATTCGAAAATTATTTAAGAAGTCTTTTTTTTGAAGTAGAAAAAAATAAAAATTATACCAAAAATATAAAGGAATCTAAAAAATTATGGGATAAAAACTTTAAGAAAAATATGAACATATTAAAAATGAATTTAAAAAATCAGGAAAAATTTAATCAAATAATTTCAAAAATAATTTCCAACATGAATATTGAGAATAAAAATTCAGATGAAAATAAAATGCAGGAAGAGAATAATCTTCAAGATTTAAGTAACCAAGAAAAACAAGAAAAAAATGATCAAGAATCTAAACAGCAAAAAGATGATCAAGAATTTTCAACCGAATCTGATCTGCTAGATATTAAAAATTTAACACGAGAAAATATTAGCGATGAAGAGGTTGAAGGTTCGGATAGAGTGGAAAATCGAAGGGCAAAAACTATATTTTCAGAAAGTGCTAAAAAATACAAAGTATATACCAAAGAATTCGATGAAGTAATCAAGGCTGAAGATCTCGAGAGTGATGAAGAATTGACAAGATTAAGAACGTCCCTAGATCAACTGCTTATACAATTAAAAAATTTTATTTCAAAATTGGCAAATAAATTACAAAGAAAACTTTTAGCAAAACAAAACAGATCTTGGGATTTTGATTTAGAAGAAGGCACGTTAGATACATCCAAATTAACAAGAATAATAATTGATCCTTTTAATTCATTGTCGTTCAAAAAAGAAAAGGAAACTAATTTTAAAGATACATTGGTAACAATCCTAATAGACAATTCTGGATCAATGAGAGGAAAACCAATTTCTGTAGCAGCAATATGTGCTGATATCCTATCAAGGACTTTAGAAAGATGTTCGGTAAAAGTTGAGGTTTTGGGTTTTACAACAAAACATTGGAAAGGTGGTCTGAGTAGGGAAAAATGGACAAATAATAAAAAGCCAAAATTTCCTGGAAGGTTAAATGATTTAAGACATATAATTTATAAATCTGCAGATACTCCATGGCGTCAGGCAAAAAAAAATATGGGATTAATGTTGAAGGAAGGTCTTCTAAAAGAAAACATTGACGGCGAAGCATTAAGATGGGCGTTTAATAAAACGAATAAAAGAAAAGAAGAAAGAAAAATATTGATGGTAATATCTGATGGCGCTCCTGTTGATGACTCCACTTTGTCTGCTAATTTAAGTAATTATCTGGAAAATGATTTAAAAAATACAGTAAATCTAATTGAACAACTGTCTTCAATAGAATTATTGGCAATTGGAATCGGTCATGATGTTAAAAGATATTATAAAAAGGCTGTTAAGATAACAGACGTTCAAGATTTAGGTGACGTAATGATTAATGAATTAACTGATCTTTTTTCAGAAAAAAAAACTGTTCACTAAATTAGGTGAAAGATCTCTTGTCTACATATTTTGCCACATCACCGATCTTTCCTAAAAGCAGTCTAAATGGAATTAACATAACTAGGGCCATAAATATTTTTACAGTAAAATCACCAGCGGCCAAAGTGACCCATGGAGTATCGGTATTATAAAAAGCAATAAAAAAAAACAAGAATGTATCGATTAATGATCCGACAAACGAAGATACTAATGGAGCAATAAACCAAATTTTCTTTCTTAATTTATCAAACACTTGAACGTCTAGTAGTTGTGCAACTAAAAAAGCAGTTCCCGATCCAATTGCAATTCTAATTGCTATTAAGTCTGAAAAATTTGTAGAAAAATATAAGGTTAAAAAGACGCCTAAAATAAATCCTATGTAAACAATTTTTGTAGCAATTATTTTTCCGAACCTGCGGTTTGCTAGATCGGTAATTAAAAAAGTTACTGGATAACTAAATGCACCATATGTCAATATTTCTTGCATTCCAAAATAATTTACTGGAAATTGTACTAAAAAATTTGATAAGGCAACCATTGTTGCCATAAAAAACGATAATATGGAAAAAAGTTTAAGATCACTTTTGATCATTTTTAAACTTCTTTACTTATTATTTTCGTTCTTAATTTTTTTGCCTTTTTTGAAAGTTTAAAAGCTTTTACAGATTTAAGAAATTTATCAATTCCTCCTTTGAAATCCACAGTTTTCAAAGCTGCATTTGAAACATTAAGTTTAATATTCTTTTTTAATATATCGCTTCTAAAAGTTACTTTCTTTATATTGGGTAAAAATCTTTTTTTAGTTTTATTGTTCGCATGACTAACGTTATGACCTTTGAGTGGTCCTTTGGCTGTAAGTTCGCATTTTTTGCTCATAAAATATCCAATAGCTATATAATTCTTACAGGTTGTATAATCAAGGAAATATATGTCTATTGACAATTTTTATACCAAAGAATAATAAATAAAAATGGAATTTTTCCTTCCTGTTGCTCAAATTCAAGTGAATATTTTTATAATATTAACTCTAAGTTTTTGCGTAGGTTTTATATCTGGAATATTTGGAATTGGAGGGGGTTTTTTAATGACTCCTATATTGATTTTTTTAGGAATACCTCCCACTTTTGCAGTCGCAAATGAAGCTAATAATATTTTAGGCGTATCTGTTTCGGGTGCCTTAACTCATTGGTTCAGAAAAACATTAGACTACAAAATGGGTATCATGATTGTATCAGGGGGTGTGGGTGGAACAATTGTCGGTGTGATAATTTTTCACTACCTTAAAGAAATGGGCATAATTAATACCATCATCTCTTTGGCATATATTTATATGTTAGTAATTATTGGAACGCTAATGTTTGCTAAAGGAACAAAAGAAATAGTTGATATGAAAAAAAAAATAATTGTCAAAAAAAAGCTTCACACTCATTACTGGATACATGGCTTGCCGTTTAGAGTAAAATTTCACAAATCAAACCTCTATGAAAGTGCAATGGTACCTATTGTTCTCGGATTTATAGTTGGAATATTTGCAGCAATTATGGGTGTAGGTGGAGCTTTTTTAATGGTTCCTGCAATGATTTATATTATTGGCATGCCCACCAAATTAGTTCCTGGCACATCTTTGTTTGTAACAATTTTTATAACAGCACTCGTTGTTATTGGTCATGCTTTACAATTTCAAACTATAGATTTTGCATTAGTTACAATATTAATTTCTGGATCAATAATTGGCTTACATATTGGACATAAAGTATCACAAAAATTAAATGCATCTGAATATAAAGCCTTGTTAGCTATTTTGTTATTGGGAGTGGGAATAATGATGGGTGTAGAAGCCTTCGTTCTCGAAGAAGGAAAAAATTTATTTATAAACGGAAAAGTTAGTGAAATAAATAATAAATTTGGAGAAATGATACTATCGCTTTCTAGCAATCATCCAATAGCTTATGGATTTTTCTCAATTATATTGGTAGTTTTATTTGGAATCTTGTTCTCATATGCAAGAGAATTCGTTCACTACGTTAGATATGATTTAGACAAAAAAAAATATAGTTTTTTTAAATAATTTAATTTGAAGAAGATCCTACTGCCTCAACTATATTTTTAAATCCTTTTTCTTTTAAAATATCTACTAACCCTTTTTTGATTTCTTTAACAATTGTTGGTCCTTTATAAATCATTCCTGTATATAATTGTACGGCGGACGCACCTGCGGCTATTTTTTCAAACGCAGATTGTCCTGAATCAATTCCTCCAACTCCAATAATTGGAATTTTTCCTTTCAAATCTTTATAAAATCTTTTAATAAATTCAGTTGATATATCTCTTAAGGGCTTTCCAGATAGTCCTCCCTTTTCTTTTTTTTTCTCGTCAAATAAGTTGTCCCTATTTTTATCTGTGGTATTTGTCAAAATTACACTATCAATTTTATACTCCAATATTAAATTGATGATCTCACTTATATAAGAATCTTCTAGATCTGGAGAAATCTTTAATGCAAAAAATTTATTAAAATTACTTTTTTCTCTTATTTCGTTAATTTTGAACAATAATTCCTTAAGGATTTTTCCTTTGTGAAAATCTCTTAAACCTTCCGTGTTAGGGGAGGAAATATTTATAGTTATATAATCTCCCAAGGGGAAAAAAATTTCGCCACATTTTAAAAAATCGTAAATCATATTGGTTGTGTCTTTGTTTGGTCCAATGTTAATTCCCAAAAGGCTGTTAGGAATATTATTTTCAATTCTTTTTTTTACTATTGCGGCTCCATCATTATTAAATCCCAATCTATTTATTAAAGCATGATCTTTTTCTAATCTAAACATTCTGGGTTTTTGATTCCCATATTGTTTTTCCGGTGTAACAGTCCCGATTTCTACAAAACCAAAACCTAACTTAAATATCTCATTGTAAACTTCTGCATTTTTATCAAAACCAGCAGCAAGTCCAATCGGATTTTTGATTTCTTTACCAAATAAATTGATTTTTAACATTTCTTCATTTTCAACCGACAGCAAACTTTCTGGAAGAAAATTAAACTTCAAAGATTTGATTGCCAAATTATGTGCGGTTTCGGGATCTAGGTTAAATATGAAAGGTCTTAAGAGAGAAAACATTAAAGCTGCATTTTCAACTTTTTTTCCATTAAATCAATCGTCTCTTTTATTCCAAAAAAGCTTATAAAAAAACCCATTCTTGGACCGTTGATTTCTCCAAAAGTTACTTCGTAAATTAATTTGAACCAATTCCTTAAATTATCACTATAACCATTCTCCTTGCCGGCAGTGTAAATCATGGTTTGAATTTCTTCTGCCGGAGTACTTTGTGGTATCTTTTTCAGAATTGAAATAAGATTTTGTAAAGCTTTTTTTTCATCTTTATTTGGTTTTTTATATTTTTTCTTTGGTTCAACTTCGTCCACAAAATAATTAATCGCATAACTGGTTAATTCATCTAAAATTTTATGATTTTTAGGATCTATGTCTTTATGAAATTTTTTAATAAACTTCCACAAAATATCCTTGTTTTTTGCATTGCTTGATCCAACAATATTTAACAACATTGAAAAAGGCATAACAATTTTTTCTTTTGGGGGAGATCCGTTATGTACATGCCAAACTGGATTTAGAATTTGCTCATTAGATTTTTGACTAGAATACTTTTCAATTGAAGATAGATATTCGTCTACTGCTTTGGGAACAACATCCGAATAAAGCTTTTTTGCTCTCTTAGGATTTTGATACATATAAAAAGATAAGCTTTCTGGTGGTGCATATCTTAACCATTGATCAATGGTTATCCCGTTCCCTTTAGACTTAGATATCTTTTCCCCTCTTTCATCTAAAAATAATTCGTAGGCAAAACCATTTGGAGGTTTTTTTCCCAGAGTTTCACATACCTTTCTGGAAAGAGTTGCGCTTTCAATTAAATCTTTCCCATACATTTCAAAATCAACATCAAATGTAAACCATCTCATAGCCCAATCAACTTTCCACTGTAATTTACATTTGCCATCTAAAATGTCTGTTTTAATTTCTTTTCCATTATTATCAAAAACTATAGTGTTCTTTTTTTTATCTATCTCAACAATTGGAATTTCTAAAACCTTTCCCGTCTCAGGGCAAATAGGTAGAAAAGGGCTATAGGTTTTTCTTCTTTCGCTTCTCAGTGTTGGTAAAATTATGTTCATAATTTCATCATATTTTTCTAAAACCCTTATAATTGAATTATTAAAAACTCCTTTTTTATAATTTTCTGTAGAACTTTTAAAAATAAAGTTAAATTTAAACTTGCGTAAAAATTCTATCAACATCTTGTTATTATGTTCTCCAAAACTTTTACATTTTTTGAATGGATCGGGAATGTTGGTAAGTGGTTTACCTAAATTTTCATGAAGAATTTTGGCATCTGGAATATTGTCTGGTACTTTTCTCAATCCATCCATATCATCAGAAAATGTTATTAGTTCGGAGCTAATATCTTTTATATGATTAAGTGCATTAATCATCATAGAAGTTCTTGAAACTTCACCAAAAGTACCTATATGAGGCAAGCCGCTTGGGCCATATCCGGTTTGAAAAGTAATTTTATTTTTTTTTTCTATTAGTGTTTTTCGGTCTTTCAAAAGCTTACGAATCTCAACAAAGGGCCAAGATGAGGTTGACTGGATCAAGTCAGATTTAAGCATTAATAAGGTTTATAAAATTTTTTATATAAAATATAGTCATAATTACATTAGAATAAGTTGAATTTTACTACTATTTAAATATTGTCTCGAATTCAATGACATCAAATAAAACTGTTTTTTTTATAATTGGTATCTTATTAGTGATTCTTGGTATCTTCATGATGATACCGTATGGAATACAATTAATTTATAATGAAGACAGTAATAGTTTCCTTGCGTCTTCTATTATAACGATTTTTATTGGAATTCTGACAGTTCTCTCTAATTTGAAAAAAGAAAAACAGCTCAACCTTCAACAGGCTTTTTTGTTTTCTACATTGGCTTGGCTTGCTATTGCTCTTTTTGGAAGTTTTCCATTTATGCTTTCAAATTTAAAATTATCCTTTAGTGAGGCATTTTTTGAAAGTATGTCTGGAATAACAACTACCGGTTCTACGGTAATTTTAAACTTAGATGGTTCTCCTAAAAGTATTTTGCTTTGGCGATCGATTATGCAATGGCTGGGTGGAATTGGAATAATAGTAATGGCAACAACGGTCCTGCCTTTGTTAAAAGTTGGAGGTATGCAATTATTTAAAACAGACTCTTCTGGAACTGAAAAAATATTGCCAAAAACGATAGAGGTAGCTGCTGCAATTATTATTACTTACACAACATTAACTCTTGCATGTTGTTTTTTATATTGGTTTCAAGGCATGACTGTGTTCGATAGTATTGCACATTCGTTCACTACCTTAGCTACAGGAGGTTTCTCAACTCATAGCGAATCGATTGGTTATTTTGAGAGTCCTGGAATTGAAGTTACAGCAACAATGTTTATTATTCTGAGTAGTATCCCGTTTATAGCTTATTTAAAATTTATCAAAGGTAACAGAAAAATTTTTTTTCAAGATGTTCAAATTAGAGGATTTTTTTATCTATTATTAATTTCAATTTTAATAATGTTCGGATATTTATTTTTTAACAACAACGATTATTCCTTTATAGATAATTTAAGAATTTCATCTTTTAATGTTCTTTCAATTTTATCTGGCACGGGTTATGTCACAGACGATTTTGGTTTGTGGGGAAAATTTCCACTAATATTTTTTCTTTTTTTAATGTTTGTTGGCGGATGTGCGGGCTCAACAACATGTGGGATCAAAATATTTAGATTCCAAATACTTTTTCTTTTTATAAGAAATCAAATAAAAAAATTAATTTATCCAAATAGTGTTTTTGTTCTTAACTATAATAATAAAAAAATTGAAGATAGTTTTATTAATTCTGTAATAATTTTTATATTTTCTTATTTGTTTTTGTTCTTAATAATAGCCATGTTGCTTTCTATTACTGGGCTCGATTTTTTATCTGCAATCTCAGGAGCGGCTACATCAATATCGAATGTCGGTCCGGGTCTAGGTGAAATGATAGGACCTAATGGAAATTTTAGTGAAGTTTCTGATATTTCAAAATGGATACTATCTTTTGCTATGTTGGTTGGAAGATTGGAAATATTCGCTGTACTGGTTCTTTTTTTACCCTCTTTCTGGAGATGATAATTTAGTCTATAGTCATTGTTATGGAGATAGTTAAAAACAAAGCAAAGTTTCATTCAAAATTGTATTTTGATAAAGACGGATGATTCGAATACTTCTATTGGAATTATAAGTGGATTTCCTTGGGTTCTTATTGGTAGCAGTCTGAGTCTTTGGCTCAAAGAAGATGGTCTTAGCGTAGTACGATCGGCTGGGCTGGTTTGATATTTGGCGTTTATGCAATAATTACTTTTGGGCTCCATTAATTGATAGAATTCGTATTCCATGGTAACTAATAAAATTGGTCATCGTCGTGGCTGGATTGTAACCATGCAATTTTTTATTTTAGTTAGCTTAATTTGCTGGAACTTTGATCCAACAGCAAATCTTGCATTGTAATTGCGTTGGTTTGATTATTGCAATTGCTTCAGCAACTCAAGATATAACTGTAGATGCTTTAAGAATTGAACAAATTGGAAAAAACAGAAGGAACTCTATGCAAGCAGGGCGGCTATGGCAGTAGGTTGGTTGGTGGACCGGCTATAAATTAGGTGGAGTGTTGCACTAAATGCCGCAGAATATTTTCAAAAGCTGGAATTGAAAATTATTGGCAACTTACTTTTTTGGATTTATTGGAATATTATTGTTTGCAACATTGGTTTAATGTTTGTTCATGAACCAACAATACAGAACGAAAGAATATCAAAGAACAACTGATCAAATGATTGAAGAAAAGTTAGGATCCTCTGGGCTACAAAATAAATTGCCTGGATTACGGAACAATTGCCGGTCCTTAATAAGTTTTTTTAAAACGAATGGTTTTACCATCGCTTTAGGTATTTTGGATTTGTTTTCTTTTTAAAATTGGGGAGGCTTTTCTTGGACGTATTGTTCATTTTTTATAAAGAAATAGGGTTTTCTAAAGGTGATATTGCTCTTTATTCTAAAGGTATAGGTTGGATTACCACGGTGTATTTACACTCTGGGAGGTCTTTTTGCAATACGTTCTGGGTTAAAAAAGCGATGTTTGTCTCGGGAATATTAATGGCATCACAAATCTTTTTTTCAGCGCTTGGCTTGGTCTGGAAAATGAGTTACTTTTTGCCGTTGCTGTATTATTTGATGATATTGATGCAGCATTTGCAACCGTAGCTTTTGTTGCTTTTATCTCGCTGTTGGTAGATAGAACTTATACAGCAACTCAATATGCATTGCTTGCTTCAATGGAACGGCCGAACAAACATTAGCAGCTTCTTCAGGAGAATGGTTGATTGGCTAAATGGAGATTGGGGTATATTTTTTGTAATCACACAGTCATGGTAATACCTTCTTTAATTTTACTATGGTTTATCGCAATAAATCTCAATTGCAGTGAAAGATAGCAGCAAATCTACCAATAAACGTTACAAAAAAAACAATATAAAATCTGGGTTGTTACACAACTTTTATGGGGATACATTTAAAAAATTGAAAAAAATCTGGTAGTTGGATTAAAATTAAAAATAACAAAGATATATAAAGGTATTTATAAAAATAAAAAATTCCCTAAATCTATATATGCAAATTTTCGGTATCTTTTTCAAAAACCTTTTACAGCCCTGTAAAACAAAAAATAAAAAAAAACTTAGTTTTGGTTCAAAAATAAGGTTTAAGAAATTTAGAAAAAAATTTAGGAAAAGTTGGTTTAAAATTTGACTTTAGGATTGTTAGGTTTAAAAAAAATAATTTTGCAAATGTAAAATTATTTAAAAAATGTAATGTATATGTGGGGAGGCAAAATTTTTAGTGGATTGATTGTTGGCTTTATTCAATTATTTTTAAATAAAATAAATTTTTGTCCAAGAGATACAAAGGATCAAGAAAAATACTTTAAGAGAAGAATAAAGCTTAAGAATATAAAAAAAAATGACATGATTTTTTGGAAAGGTCATGTGGCTATAGCTTTGTCTAAAAATAAATTAATTCATGCTTATGGACCTATGAAGAAAGTGGTCATAATGAATATCAAAGAGACAATTGAAAGAATTAATAAAACCGCTAATTTAAAAGTGACAAGCATCCGTAGAATTTAAAAACACATTAGACGCTACCAGGGCAACACCAGGAAGCTAGCACTGCCTGGAAAGTAAACATTTGTTTTAATTTAAAAACTTATTTTAAAGCTACTAATTATTAACTAACCAATAGATAACAGCAACAACTGCTAAAATTTCCCAACCACTCATTTGCATCCTCCTTTGTGATTCGAAATACCATTATATCACATAAACATTTAAAAATGATAGAAAGAACGAGCTTCAAACCCACAATGCCTTTAGCAAGAGTATGCACGCTCTTCGAAAAGCGTGCACCAAAAACTTCATCAACTATTTTAATAATTTTCTGTATGTAAATATTACAGCGAATACAACTATTAGTGCTGCAATCCCTTGGTCTCCCAAAGTATTAAGCAATGCGACTAAATTTTTAGTAACCTGAGAGCCAAAAAAAGCAACATCGGGTCCAAATATTATTTCTGCAAGAACCGATGCAGCCAATAAAAGAACACCAACCTCAATAAACTTATTTAAATAATACTTAACCTTTAAAATCCAACTATTCATAATCTCTCCTAATTTTGCTTATTACCCTAATCCAACATTTAATCAAAGACCAGGGTAATAAACTGTAATTATTAGCTGCTTAGCTACTCATTTGGAAGGCCAGAGGCTGCCAATATCTTATTACTAAGTATAACTATACTTATTTATAAAATCCCAGGATAATTATAGCTGCTATTAAACCAACAACACCAGCATCTCCTAGAGCTTGTACCAATGCAACAATGTTTGACGCTATTTCTCCGACAAATGGAACATTTCCACCTAATAGAGAAAGAACGATCCCTAATCCAAGTAATGATATTATTACGTTAGTTAGAGAATTAAACGTTGATGCTAATCCTGATAACATTTTCATAGCTACCTCTCTTTTGTTTTTTACAAAAAACAGCAGAACGAATCATTTCGTTCTACAGTGCGACACTTTTAACATTTTTAAAGTTTGGAGTACAAGTTTAAGTGTCTCGCTAAATGAAAATTAACATGTTTTTATGGCTATTTTCCCCATAAATAGCGCTTAATTTAGCCTTTTTTACACATTGCTGCTATATGCATTTTGCAACGCTGTTCCATTAGGAACTCTAGTAGATTTTGTTAAAGTTTGCCTTCGGCAATAATTTTCAATTTTCCCCCTTGCCGAAGGTATCCTGCTGCCCTATGCCATTTATTTTATCTTATATTTTATCTTAAAAGATTAAATTAATGGCGGAGAGAGTGGGATTCGAACCCACGATACGGTTTCCCGTATACACACTTTCCAAGCGTGCGCTTTCAACCGCTCAGCCATCTCTCCCTAGCTAGGTTTCTTTGTTAATTTTTAACACTCCTATAAAAGCTTCTTGAGGAATTTCAACCCTACCAAATTGTTTGGCCCTGGCTTTTCCTTTTTTTTGTTTATCTAAAAGTTTTCTCTTTCTATCTCTCGCGCCACCACCATGAATTTTAGTAAGAACATCTTTTTTAAATCCTTTGATTGTTTCGCGAGCAATAATTTTCCCTCCTATAGCTGCCTGAATAGGAATCTGAAAGTTGTGTTTCGGAATTAACTCTTTAAGTTTTTCACAAACTAAACTGCCCTGAGATTGAGCAAAATCTTTATAAATAATCATGGATAAAGCATCAACAGGTTCTGCATTAACAAGTATTCCCATTTTGACTAAATTACCTTCTTTATAACCTGTAATTTCATAATCAAAACTAGCATATCCACTCGAAATAGATTTAAGCCGATCATAAAAATCAAAGACAACTTCATTTAATGGTAATTCATAACTCAATACAACGCGATTTCCAGAATAAGTCAGATTATTTTGAATGCCTCTTTTATCTTGGCATATTTTAATTATCGATCCTAAATACTCGTCGGGAGTAATTATCGTCGCTTTTATCCAGGGTTCTTCTATTGATAAAATTTGTGTTGGATCTGGCATATCTGTGGGATTTTGCAATTCTTTAACTGATCCATCTCTCTTGTTAATTTTATAAATTACACCTGGTGTTGTTGTAATGAGATTA
This sequence comes from Pelagibacteraceae bacterium, assembly GCA_017640245.1. Lineage (GTDB taxonomy): Bacteria > Pseudomonadota > Alphaproteobacteria > Pelagibacterales > Pelagibacteraceae > Anoxypelagibacter > Anoxypelagibacter denitrificans. The sequence continues at coordinate 2,258 of JAGFWA010000019.1, read as the reverse complement.
ATATCAAATTCTCTTTCTAATCTTTGAGTTACTATCTCTAAATGAAGCAAGCCTAAGAAACCACAACGAAAACCTAAACCCAAAGCGCTTGAAGACTCGGGTTCATATGAAAAACTAGAATCGTTAAGCTTTAATTTTGCAAGACCATCTTTAAGTTTTTGATATTCAGAATTATCCACTGGAAACAAACCGCAGAAAACTACAGGCTTGCTTGGCTTAAATCCTGGCAAAGGTTTGTCTATAGGATTTGCTACATCGCATATCGTGTCTCCCACTTTGGTATCAGATAAATTCCTAATTCCTGTAATAATAAAACCAATTTCTCCAGATGAAATTTTATCTACATCTTTTGGTTTAGGAGTAAAGACACCTGCTTTTTCAATTACATGTCTTGTATTATTTGACATCATTTTAATTTGCATTCCTTTTTTTAGACTGCCGTCTATAACCCTTACTAAAATTACAACCCCCAGGTAACTGTCGTACCAACTATCTACGAGTAAACATTTTAAAGGATTTGCAGGATTGCCTTTGGGTGATGGTAAATTTTTTATTATAGATTCTAGAATATCATCTACTCCCTCGCCAGTTTTTCCTGAACAATTTATTGTGTTGCTAGTGTCTATCCCAATTACATCTTCAATTTGTTTTTTCACTTTATTAGTGTCAGCAGCCGGTAAATCAATCTTATTTAATACGGGAATAATCTCATGATTATTATCAAGAGCTTGATATACATTTGCTAAAGTCTGCGCCTCTACACCTTGTGTACTATCAACTATTAAAATCGATCCTTCGCAAGCAGATAAAGATCTACTAACTTCATAGCTAAAATCTACATGTCCTGGTGTATCGATAATATTAAGTGTATAATTTTTTCCATCTTTAGCCTTGTAATTTAAGCGAACTGTTTGAGCTTTTATGGTAATTCCTCTCTCTCTTTCAATATCCATTGAGTCTAAAACTTGTTCTTTCATTTCTCTATCGGTAAGACCTCCGCATTTATGAATTAACCTGTCGGCTAAAGTAGATTTACCATGATCGATGTGCGCAATTATTGAAAAATTGCGAATAATTTCATTCGTAGACATTAGGATCTTAGCGTAGCGCCTGTTGTTTCTTGAACTGTTGATATGATTTTTTTACTTACTTGATCAATATCTTTTTCACTTAAAGTTTTGTCTCTAGGTTCTAGAGTTACATTAAAAGCAATAGATTTCTTTCCTGAGGCAATATTATCTCCTTGATAGACATCAAAAATTTTTACATTTTTAATTAAATTTCTGTCAATTTTTTTAACCAAACTAATAATTGTTGATTCTATGCCAACTTTACATTTACCTCCATCAAGCACAAATTTTATTTTATTTCCAAATTCTTCTTTAACATCTGATGCTTTTACTGAGCTTAATTTAGTTGAAATATTTGCGCTAGGAGCAGCTAATGGGTAATCAAGGTTCTTAATAAGTGTTCTTACCAGTCTTTGTTTTGGAAACCTTATGGCAAGTGTTTTCTTATTGTTAGTAACAAATTTTGAAATCTTTGATTTTTTTTTTACATTAAATATGTCATCGATAAACTCTACTCTCTTTACTCCCATGTCTGCTATCATCTTAACCTCGTCATAAATCACATCCACAGATCTTCGGAAATGATGTAAGGTTGTTTTATAAACATCGCAATAAAAACATCTATAAGGGCAACCCCTTGTTGCGTGAACAGACATAGAATATTTTACGCCTGCATGGCTTATGTATTGTTGGTATTTTTCATAGTCAACAAGTGACCTGTCATAGAAGGGTATAGTATCTAAATTAGTTATTTGTTTTCTTTGTTCAGTTTTTGTAATTTTGTTTACTTTCATATTTTATGTTTATTTATATTTTACCACCCTCAAGAAATGACCTTCCTTACCTGACCTAAGACTAGAATTTACAAATAGTATTCTCATTAGATAAAAAGATCAAAAAATTTCCTCTAGTTGCACTCTAGCAAAAAGACCACGTCGCACAACTTAATTAACGCCAAAAATTGTTAAACTATGGGAAATTAATTGAAATTAAAAGGTATTTACAAGGTAAATTGAACATGTATCATAGGCATTGTTCAAAAATTGAACAAAGAAATATGTCAAATGATCAAGATCACTTAGATCTTTTAAGAAAAATTGATAATTCAAGTAAGCTTACACAGCGACAACTTGCTACTAAACTTGGATTTAGTTTAGGAAAACTTAATTATTGTATTAAATCTTTAAA
>JAGFWA010000018.1 GCA_017640245.1 Pelagibacteraceae bacterium | reverse complement strand
TTTTTGTTCTTGCCATTGGATATTTTATTACACCAGAGCTTGTTGGAGGTTCGGATGGACAGTTAGTCGGACACTGGATTGCTTATCATCTAAAATCATCTTTAAATTGGGGCCTATGTTCTGCACTAGGAACGATACTGTTAGTAGCAATGCTGGTTCTGTACTGGGTCTATAACAAAATTGTTGGAATCGAAAATATAAAATTGGGATAATAATTATGGCTTTACCATCATACACGACAAAAGGACAAAGAGTTGGTTATTACACCTATCTGACTTACTGCGGACTGGTATTCTTTTTTCTTATCGCTCCAATCTTTATTATTATTCCTTTGTCTTTTAATCAATCGCCCTTCTTTGGTTTTACTCCAGAAATGCTAAGACTGGATCCAGATGCATTTTCTCTTCGATGGTACAGACAAATGCTGGGCATATGCAGAGAAGACGATATTATTACAACTGTGTGCACTAACAAATGGATGGTAGGCACAGTAAATAGTTTTTATATTGGATTATCCGCAACTTTTTTTGCAACAGCTTTGGGAACAATTGCAGCTCTGGGTTTGAGCAGACCAAACATGCCTTTCAAAGGCGCAGTAATGGCTTTGTTAATTTCTCCTATGATCGTTCCTTTAATTATTACAGCGGCAGGAATATTTTTCTTTTACGCAAAATTTGGATTGATAGGTACTTACACTGGACTTATACTAGCTCATACAGCATTGGGAACACCATTTGTTGTTATAACCGTTACAGCAACTCTTACTGGATTTGATACGAATCTTACTCGCGCATCAGCAAGTTTAGGCGCTGATCAGATGAAAACTTTTTTTAAGGTGATAATGCCACTCATTCTTCCCGGTGTAATTTCGGGGGCTTTGTTTGCATTTATTACTTCATTTGATGAAGTTGTCGTAGTTCTTTTCTTAGGAAGTGTTGAACAACAAACTATTCCTAGGCAAATGTGGGCCGGTATACGACAAGAGATAAGCCCGGTAATACTTTGTATGGCAACCTGTCTTGTAGCTTTATCGATTATGTTATTAACATCAGTTGAATTATTGAGAAGAAGATCTGAACGACTACGCGGTATAAAATTACGCAATTAAATCAATCTGTCTCTGAGATTAACGAGCATTTTCAAGCAAAGTTTTAACTGATCAAAAGTTACGTACTCGTCAATTGTATGAGCTTGCTTGATTGAACCAGGACCACAAACTACAGTACTGATACCCAGTTCTTGAAATAAACCTGCCTCAGTTCCAAAAGAAATAGCTCCTCTTGAATTATCACCCGTTAAATTACAAACAAGGTCGACAGCATCAGATTTTTCTACTTTATTAAAACCTATTGTTTCTCCAACCGTTTCTTTTTTTATATTAGCTTTTGGATAAACTTTTCTCATCTCAGGTAACAAAGTTTCTTTTGCATAGGATTCGATATTTTGACTAATAAACTTTCCATCTTCGGGAGTTATTGGCCTAACCTCCCAATCAACGATACATTGGTCAGCAATTACGTTTGTGGACAACCCTCCGCTAATTTTTCCAATTTGTAAAGTTGAATACGGGGGAGTAAAGACTGAATCTTTTGACTTTCTTTTTTTTAGTTCTTCTCGCAATTCCATTAATTTATTGGCATAACGAATTGCATATTCAATAGCGTTTACGCCATGTACAGGATCTGATGCGTGACCAGCCAGACCGGTAAAATAAGTTTTATATTCATTGTACCCTTTATGTGCATGGATGGCCTTCATATCGGTGGGCTCACCAATTATGCAAACAGAGTAATTAACATTTCTTTTTTTCAATTCTTTTAACAATACAGGTGCGCCCAAACACGAAGTTTCTTCATCATAAGTGTATGAAAAATGAATTGGTTTCTTTAACTTTTGTTTAGCAAAAAGAGGCGCCATAACTAAGGTACAAGCAATAAATCCTTTCATATCACAAGATCCACGCCCATAAACTTTGTTGTCTTTTTCTTGAGCTATATATGGATCGGAAGACCATTCATTAGATGAAGCAGGGACTACATCTGTGTGTCCAGATAAAATAATTCCTTCACTATTTAACTTTTCTTTTCCGTTGATTGTCGAGAATAAATTGGCCTGTAATCCAGATTTATGAAAAGTTTTAAATGATGTAGCTCCAGATTCATTTAATTTTTTTTCACAATACTCGATTAATTTAAGATTTGAAGTACCTGACACTGTTTGAAATTTTATTAAATCAGCTAAAATCTTCAAAGTTTCTGGAAATACTTGATCAATTATATTCTTTTCCATGGTCATTTAAATGAAATAACAACATATATCATTACATCGAGGAAAACTAGATGGTCATGTACATACACAACTGGTTACACAGTTTTTTCTGTTATTATTTTTTTAACATTACATTATTTGGATCGTGAAGAGCTTTTGTTTGTAAATTTGCTTTATAAAGTTTTTGTTCAATTTCAATTGAAAAATTATTTTCCGATAGATCTTTGTTTAGCGAAGATAAATTTACATAGCCAAAAACCATATTTTTTTTGTAATTAAATGAATAGTTTCCCGACGTTGTTCTTCCTACTATTTTATCGTTACAGTATATCGGTTCATCGTGTAATACCAAAGGTGATCCCGGTTCGCTATTTTGAAGTGTAAACATGATTAACTTTTTCTGTAATTTTTTATCTTTTATTTTTAACAAAGATTCCTTCCCAATAAAATTTTCTTTCTTTTTAAAACTAACAGCAAAACTCAATCCAGCCTCAAAAGGATTTTCTTCGGGCGACATATCATGTCCCCAGTGTAAAAATTTCTTTTCCATGCGCATTATGTCCATTGCATGAATCCCAGCATGACATAATTTATATTTTGGAGCATTGTTAATAATCGTTTGATAAATATTGTGAGCTTGATTCATTGGGATATAAAGTTCCCAACCCAATTCACCAACATATGACAATCTTTGTGCCCATAGTTTAACACTATTAATTTCTATATATTTTCCAGTAGCGAATGGAAATTGCTCAGTTGAGAAAATATTACCAGCCAAATCCCTCATTAAGGATCTGCTATGAGGTCCCATAATTCCAAGGCAGGCATAATCTTCAGTCACATCTTTAAAACTTACATTTTTATTTAAATTGGATAAAACATGATGTTTGTCACGTGTTCGTGTACCTGATGAACAAATCATACGAAAATTGTCTTTACCTAAACAAGCAACGGTTAAGTCAGACTCTATACCGCCATTACTGTTTAACATTTGGGTGTAAGTCGTTTTTCCAGGCTCATTCTTAATATTATTTGAACATATTTTTTGTAATTCTTGATGTGCATAATCTCCTTTTAAATCAAACTTAGCAAATGGAGTTAATTCAAAAAGCGCCACATGTTTTCTGGCAGTTGTTGTTTCATATTCTGCTGCAGGATACCAATTTTGATAATTAAAACTGTATTCATATTGAGCCTTTTTATTATTGGTTGCATACCACATGGGTCTTTCAAATCCCGCTACCGCTCCAAAACATGCTCCCGCTTCTTTTAATTCTTTATGATAAGGAAACAATTTTTGATTTCTTGAAGTTTTTAACTGTTTGTAAGGCCAGTGCATCGCATACAAATTACCTAAAGTTTCCGTCACTCTTTCCATAATAAATTTTCTTGATGAGTGAAATTTTTCAAAACGTCTAATATCCAAGCTAAATAAATCTTCTTGAACAAAACCTTTGCTCATCCAATCAGCCGTGATTCTACCTGCACCACCTGCAGTTACAATCCCGATACTATTAAAACCACAACAAACAAAAAAGTTTTTTACTTCTGGTGCTTCTCCTAGAAGACAATTTGTATCCGGAGTGAAAGACTCAGGACCTGAAAAAAATTTTCTAATACCAACTTTTGCTAAAGATGGAATTCTTTTTGTAGCTGCTGATAAATAAGGTTCAAAATGTTCAAAATCTTCTTGAAATTCACCAAAAGAAAAATCTTCAGGTATACGATCTTGGTTTCTAAATGCTGCTTTGGCGTTAGGCTCAAACAATCCCACTAAAAGCTTTCCAGCATCTTCTTTGATATATAAACAATTATTAAAATCACGCAAAGTTGGAAGGTTTTTACTAATTCCTTCTATAGGCTCAGTTATTATGTAAAAATGTTCATCAGGATACAAGGGGACACTAACCCCAACATCAGAAGCAATTTGACGTGACCACATACCCGATGCCAGAACAATATATTTACAGTCGATTTTACCTTGCTGGCTATCAACACCCTCGATTTTTTTATTTTTAATAATAATTTTTTTTACTGGGCATTTTTCAATTATATTCACTCCCTCCATTCGAGCCGCTTTCGCTAAAACGTTTGTAATCCCCACAGGATCTGCTTGACCATCCAAAGGCATATGAACTCCTCCAACAATATCTTCACTATTAATTATTGGATAAAGTTTTTTTATTTCATCTTTGTTTAAAACGTTTACTTTAACGTCAAATAATTTTGCAGTTGAAGCCTGCCTCAAAAGTTCTTGGTGTCTTGATTTTGTAGTGGCTATAGAAATTGCACCGTTTTGTTTTAATCCCGTGGACAGTTCTGTTTTAACTTCTAATTCTTTATATAGATCGAGAGAATATTTTCTTAGCTTTGTTACAGGAGCTGAAGCTCCAAGTTGCCCTATTAATCCTGCAGCATGCCAAGTAGTTCCTGAGGTAAGTTGATCTCTCTCAAGTAAAACTACATCTTTCCATCCATATTTAGCCAAATGATAAGCTACCGAACATCCCGCTATTCCTCCCCCAATAATTACAACACTTGCGTTTTGAGGTATTGATTTTTTCATAATTTTTTATCATTTTTTTTTTGGTTTACTAAATAATATCATAGCAATTCCAAATAATATAATTGCACCTCCAACAAATAGGCGTTTTGTTGGTTCTTCTCCTAAAAGTAAAATAGCTGCTAATAAACCAGTAAGCGGTAGGCCCATAGTAACTATAGGCATGACTTTATATATAGGGTTACGTTTTAATACGTAATACCAACAACCATATGTTATTGGCTGCATAATAAATCCTAAATAAATTACAATTATCCAACTATTGAAAGTTGCTGAAGATAAATAGTTAATTGTATTTCCATCAAAAATAGCTGATGCAATTATTAGTAGTGGACCAGAAAACAAAGCCATCCAAGCAACAAGACATAGTGGATTAATTTTTTCAGTTAAAGGTTTTGTAAAAACTTGTCCCAAGGACCAAATAGCAGACCCTATAATTACTAGAATTGTACCAATAGATTTACCTTCTAAATTTGGAGAACCGCTTAAAAGATATACTCCAATAAATGCAACTGCTATTCCAATTACGCTTCTAGCGGTTGGTTTTTCTTTAAGTAAAAAATAAGCAAATATAACGCCAAAAGGAACTTCGGTTTGAACAAACAATATAGCTGACGAAGCATCAATTAAATTTAATCCTGAATATGTACAAGCGTATTGAAGGGTGTTGGCTATTAACGAAACTATAAATATTTTTTTAAGAAAACCTCTTGGTATTGGAAACCACCAAACTAATATTGCTGCAGCAATACTAAATCTTAAACCCATCAATAAAAAAGGGGGGAAATGATCCATCGCTGGTTTAGCTATTACAAAACCAAAACCTAAAAAAATTGGAACTAATGCAGATAATAAAGTATCACGAAAATTCATCCGTGATTCTCACAGATTGTATCTAGTAACATAAATTATTTTATTGGAATTCTTTTTTTAGGGTCAAAGAAGGGTAGCCCTACTAGTTTAGCTGTTAAATTTCCGTAAGGTGACTTGATGCTCACTTCTGTACCAAGTTTGGTATATTCTATTGGAAGAAAAGCATAACCTATATTTTTCTTTAATCGAGGCGAATAACATTTTGAAGTAACGTAACCTATTTCCTTTTTGTCGTTTGTAACAGGCCAATGATCTGGCACAAAGTATCCTGGCGTGTATTTTTTAGGAACCACCTTAGTAATTGGATCACCTAGAATTTCTATTCCAACCAACTTTCTTTTTATTCCTTCTTTTTTAATTTTCTTTAAAGCTTCTTTACCAATAAAATCTGCTTCCATTTCAAGATCAACCAATCTGTCCATTCCAATTTCAAAAGGATTGTCTGTAACTCTCATATCTTGAAAGTATGAAAAAATTCCAGCTTCTACTCTTCTGATTTGTGATGGGCCAGTTGGAGCAATTTTGTATTGTTTACCAGCAGCCATAATTTTTTCGTATAAGTCTGCACCATGTTTTTCATCCCGAAGATAAACCTCATAACCAATCTCACCACTCCAGCCTGTTCTTGAAACAACTACTGGTATTCCATTTAAATCTGTTTGCTTAAACCAGTAATATTTAAGATCATTAATCCATGATCCAAACAAATCATTCATCAAGGCTTTTGACTTTGGTCCCTGAATCTGTAAAGGTGATACGTCTGGTTCTCTAAGTTCAATATCGTATTTATCTTTTCCTGCTACACCCATGGCCCAAAGCAAAAGGTCGCTATCGGAAATAGAAAACCAAAAATGATCTTCAGCCAATTTTAACATTATAGGATCGCTAAGAATTCCGCCCTGATAATTTGTATTTAAAACATACTTGCATTGATTGACCTGGCAGTTTGATAAATTTCTTGGTGTTAATAGTTGTGAAAATTTAGCTGCATCAGGTCCTTTAATTTCCAGCTGACGTTCGACCGCAACATCCCAGAGCGTAACATTATTAACCAGACTCCAAAAATCTTCTTCGGGGGTATTGTAATAAACTGGAAAGTACATGTGATTGTATGTGGTATATTCCTTACAACCCCATTTCAGAGTAGATTCAAAATACGGTGATTTTCTAATTCTAGTACCAAAACCCAAATATGGTTTTGGCGGAGCATCAGTTTTTATTGCCATGCATTTCTCCCCCGTAAAATTCGAAATATGCTTTATTTTATTTTAATTGTCTAGATGGATTCGTTTAGGCTGTTAACTTTTTATTCTCTGGATCGTAAACAACTTTATGGAGTATTTTTGCCTTCCTTTTTTTACCTTGAATTTCAACTTGCAAGTCGGAGGCTTCTGTTAAATCAGATTTTACGTAGGCAAATGCTAGACTTTTTTTGCTCCTAAAACCATAGCTTCCCGAAGTAACCACTCCCACCACTTTACTATTATGGTAGACAGGCTCATTGCCTCTTGCATCTACATCATCCACATCAACTTCCAAATAAATAATTTTAACATCAACTCCTGATTGAATCTTTTCTTGAAGGGCTTTGGCTCCAATAAAATTATTTTTTTTCTTTAAATTAAAAAAACGATTCATGCCAGATTCAACTAAACCAATTTCTCCGGTGAGTTCACTGCCCCATCCTCTGTATGCTTTTTCCATTCTTAAAGAATTTACCGCATAGGTTCCAAAGTTAGTTATATTTTCTTTTTTACCAACTTCATAAATCGCATCGTATAATAATTCCATTTGATCCATAGGATGATGGAGCTCCCAACCTAATTCACCAACATAATTTACTCTAAGCGCCTTAACTGGAATTTTATTAATCAAAATTTCCTTTCCTTTGAGCCAAGGAAAATCATTATTATGTAAATTTTGAGAAGTTAATTGGGACAGTACTTTTCTCGATTTTGGTCCTGCCAGAACAAGCACACCATAATCTTGCGTAACATTTTTTACACTTACATTTTCTTCTTTTTTAAGATGGTGATTAAACCAGTCTAAATCTCTAATTTCAGAAGCTGTAGAAGAAAGAATATAAAAAGTATCGTTTGGAAAACGTGTTATTGTTAGTTCGCTCTGAATGCGTCCTTTTTCATTAAGCATATGAGTAAGAACGATACTTCCATCTTTTTTTGGAATTCTGTTGGCGCATAAACGATCCAAAAAAGATTCACTATCTTTGCCAGAAATTTCATATTTTGCAAAAGTGCTTAAATCTAATATACCAACATTATTTTGAACATTTTCACATTCCTTTTGAACATAAGTAAAAGCATTTGTTCTCTTAAAACCATACTCTTCTTTCATTCCTTTTTTTCCAAACCAGCATGGTTTTTCCCAACCATAGGAATCTAAGTATATAGCTCCTGAATCTTTTAATTTATTATAGATAGGTGTTTTTTTCATAGGTCTGCCAATTTCAATACTTTCATTGGGCAAAGGAGTGAAATACATCCTTCTATATTGATCTGAAGATTTTTTAATTGTGTAATCTTTATTTGCCCAACTCATGTATCTTCTTGGTTCAAATTCCAGCATATTAATATCTGCATCTCCGTAAATCATCCATTGAGCCATATATTTTCCAGCTCCTCCTCCTTGAGCAATGCCAATGCTTGCCCCACAAAACATCCAAAAATTTTTTAATCCTGGGGCTGGTCCCGCAAGAAAATTATCATCTGGTGTATGAGTGATAGGTCCACAAATAATTTTTTTAATACCAACATCTTTGAACTCAGGTATTCTATCCATTCCAATATTTAAATGTTCTTCAATTCTATCAAGTTCGGGCTCCAATAATTCCATATCAAATTTCCAGTCCATACCATTTAAAGCCCAACATTTTGTATTTTTTTCATAAGGACCAATTAACAAACCTTTTCCTTCCTGCCTCAAATAAGCTGAAGCCATTGGATCTCTTACAACTGGTAACTCTTTTTTTAATTTTCTAATTGTTGGATGTTCATCCGTCACCAAATAATGATGTATCATGTTAATGGACGGTATATTTTTTAATCCAACCATTTGTCCAACTTCTGGCCCATAACTTCCAGCAGCGTTAACAACATGTTCACAAACAATATCTCCTTTTTCAGTAATTAATTTCCATTCTCCTGAAGAAAGCAGTTTAATATCTGTTACTCTATTTTTTCTGTATATTTTAGCGCCATGATTTCTAGCACCTTTGGCCATAGCATTTGTTGTGCTAGTTGGATCAGTATGCCCATCTTCGGGCGTGTGAAATGCACCAACAATTCCATCTAATTTTATAAAAGGATGTATTTTTTTAATTTCATTTGTAGAAATAATTTCCGCTGGCGCCCCTACATTGTCTAAAATTCCTTTTACGTATTTGAACCAATCTAAATCTTCTTGTTTGTAAGCTATTCTTAAACTTCCACAGCCATGCCATCCTGTAGATTGCCCAGTTTCTTTTTCAAGTTCTCTATAAAGATTTGTAGAATGCAAATGAATTTTAGCCAAATTGTAACTTCCCATCATTTGGGGACATTGACCAGCTGCATGCCAGGTAGATCCTGATGTTAATTCTCCTTTTTCTATTAAAACTAAATCTTTCCATCCTTCTTTTGCTAAGTGGTAGAGTAAGCTTACTCCCATAATTCCACCACCAATAATACCTACTTTTGCATGTGAAATTATTTTATCTTCTGGCATTTTTTTCCCTTCATCATTTATTATATAGTATTAGTTAAAAGCTGTTGTGAAAAATTATGTCATATAGCAATCAAAAAAAAGGAATGTTTCTTGCATTTACTGCAATCATATTTATTACTCCAGATTCACTTCTTATCAGATTGGCAAATCTTACATCTTGGAATCTGATTTTTTATAGAGGTTTTATTCCTTTTCTTGTGGTTTTTGCCGGTCTATTAATTATTTATAAAACTAAATTGATTTCACAACTATTAGAAAATGGTTGGCATGGAATTGCTTACGCAAGCGTCTTTACAATAACAAATATTTTTTTTGTGATATCAATAGAAAATACTAATGTTGCAAATACGTTAATTATGATTGCTTTAGCGCCCATGCTTTCTGCAGTAATTAGTTTTATTTTTTTAAAAGAAAATACAGATCAAAAAACATGGATAGCCATAATTATTACTACATTAGCGGTAATTTATATTTTTAATGATTCCTTCGAAAGAGGTGATCTTTTAGGGAATTTTTTAGGATTGCTTTGTGCGACAGGCTTAGCAGTGGGAGCGGTGATAATAAGATCAGCTAAAAAAATTAATCTAGTTCCCTCGGCCATGATGGGTAAATTAATGGTAGCACTAATTGCACTTTTGTTTACAGACAATCTAGTTTTGAAAGGAAATGACTCAATTATTATACCGCTTATGTGCATTATGTGTGTTGCAATACCTTTTGTTCTAATAACTTTGGCTCCTAGGTATATTACTGCGCCGGAGGTTAACCTTTTCTTTTTGCTCGAAACCATTTTAGGGCCTCTTTGGGTTTGGTTGGTTATAAAGGAACAGCCTAGCACCGAAACAATTATTGGGGGAATTATAATTATTGCTACAATTGCCACTCACTCCGTTTTGAGGTTAAAAAAAACATAATTTACCAAAATAATTCATTGCAATTGTTATTATGAAAGCATAATTACTCTCCATCTATGAGAAAATTATTAAAAAATTCTTGGGCTCTTTTTACCGGCTATGGAATCATTATGATTGCATTTGGATTGCAAGGAAATTTGCTTGGTGTTCGTTCGGTAATTGAAGATTTCAGTTTGATAGCTACGGGTGTTTTAATGTCAGCATATTTTATAGGATATTTTATTGGAGCCAATGTTGTTCCAAACTTGGTTGCACGAGTAGGTCATGTCAGAGTTTTTGCTGCTTTTGCATCAATGGCATCGTTAAGTATTTTAGTTCATGCGGTAGTTGTTGATCCCCTTGCTTGGAGTATTGCAAGATTTTTGACAGGAATGAGCATGGTCAGTATTTTTATAGTAACCGAAAGTTGGTTAAACGATAGGGCCAATAATAGAACACGAGGTAAATTATTATCTGTCTATATGTTTGTAACTTTTGGCTCAATAGCATTAGGTGCTCTTTTATTAAATTTTAGCAGTCCAATAAAATTTGAACCTTTTATTTTGATATCGCTTTTATTATCAATTGCACTAATACCAATTCTTCTTACAAAACGTAAAGCTCCTCGATTTAAAAAAATAAGTCCTATGAAAACAAAAGAACTATATAAAATTTCACCTATGGGCGTTGTTGTTTCTTTTTGTACCGGTTTAACTCACTCTGCAATATTTTCATTAACAGCCGTTTATGCAGTTAAAATGAGTTTTAGTATTTTTGAAATTTCTTTATTAATATTTTTAATTACTATTGCAGGAGCTTTATTTCAGTGGCCCCTGGGTTTTATTTCTGACAAAATGGATCGTAGAAAGATTGTCGTTTATAGCTCTATAATCGCAGCACTTTTTGCTTTTTTAGCAATTGCTTCGGTTGGAACAGCGGCAGAATTAATGCATATTGCTGTAGATTGGGAAATAAATAAAATTATGTTTTTTATTTTTGTAACAATTTTTGCTGGTTTCTCACTTCCTATCTACGCAATCAATATTGCACATACAAACGATTATATTCCAAAAGAAAAATTTGTTGCTGCGGGTGCCGGCCTTCAATTACTTATGGGTTTAGGAGCAATGGGGGGTCCTGTAACTTGTGTTATTTTTATGTATAACTTTGGACCAAGTGGTTTTTTTGTTTTTCTGATTATTTTACATATTGCTATTAGTGTATTTGGCTTTTACAGAATGAGTGTAAGACCTACAGAAGAAAATCCTGACTCAACATTTACACCTCTGCCAAGGAACATTACTCCATTAGGAATTGAGCTTGATCCAACGACTGGAGCAGACTTGTCTAATGTTGATAAGAAATGAATAAAGAAAATGCATCGAAACTTTGGAAAATAATTCAAGAAGCTGGCGATTATCTGAAAGGACAATTACCCGATCATCCCAATCACCCCAAAGGCAGAAACTCTTATGCTCACGTTGCCATATGTATCAGATCTAAATTTAAAAAAAGTTACAAAGAAATTGAGGACGAAAAACTACAAGAAGTTATCGAATACATTGAACATTTAAAAAATAACCCTAGCTAGCGGTAAACTGCGTCAATATTGCAACTGATAATTGTTATCAATTACTTGACATTGATAATCATTATCATATTGTAAAATCCTATTAAAATCAAAAAAAATTAAAAAGAAAAAATTATGAAAAAGATAATAATAACCATTTCGGCCTTGCTACTAATCACTTCATCTTTGCTAGCAGGCGAGGTTAATGTATTTAGCTCAAGACACTACGATTCTGACGTTCAACTCTATAAAAAATTTACATCTCAAACTGGAATTAAAGTCAATGTGGTATCAGGAAAAGATAAAGCTCTTGAAAAAAGAATCTTGGAGGAAGGCAAAGATTCTAAAGCAGATCTGTACATCACATCAGATGCAGGAAGACTTGGAGCTGCACAGGCTAAGGGAATGTTTCAAAGATCTAGCTCTTCAATTTTGAAGAAAAAAATACCTTCAAATTTTAGAACTTCTTATTGGTACGGAATAGCCAAAAGAGCAAGAGTGATTTATTACTCACCAGAAAGAACACCAGCAAGTATGCTTAATGGTTTAAGATATGAAGATCTAGCTGATCCTAAATACAAAGGAAAAGTTGTCATTAGACAATCAAACAATGTTTATAACCAATCATTAGTTGCTTCTTTAATTCAAAATAACGGATCAAAGAAAACAGCTGAATGGGCTAAAGGCTTAGTGGGGAATTTTGCAAGACCAGCTAAAGGCAATGATAGAGCACAAATTTTGGCTGTTGCAGCAGGGGAAGCAGATCTTGCAATTGCAAACACTTATTATCTTGCTCTAATGTTATCAGGAAAAAAAGGGGCAGAGCAAAAAGCAGCGGCTCAAAAAGTTAAACCTTTTTTCCCAAATCAAAATGACAGAGGGACACATATGAATATTAGCGGCGGAGGTGTATTAAAATATGCTCCAAACAAAGCTAACGCAATTAAACTTCTTGAGTTTTTGTTAACTGATGAAGCCCAAGAACATATTGTTAACAATAGCTACGAATACCCAATGGTAGAAGGAGTTAAGGCAAATGAATTAATTGCTCAATTTGGATTAAATTTTAAACAGGATCAAAAAACAAAAGTCTCCTCATATGGGAAGAAACAAGCCGAAGCTTTGAAAATTATGATGCAAGCTGGCTGGCAGTAAAGAAATTATGGGAAAGATTAATCAGTTAAGAAAAAACGGATGAAAATAAAACAGCTTAATATATGGTATATAAGCTCTCTTTTTGTTTCGCTATTAGTAGCTTTGCCAATACTGACAGTTTTTTTAGGTTTTTTTGAAACAACTACGGATTATTTCTCTCTTTTAAAAAATACATTTTTATTACAATATATTTCTAATTCTATTTTACTTTTAGTTGGAGTTTTATTGTTATCATTTTTATTTGGCGTTGGAGCAGCCTATTGTATTTCTTTTTACGATTTTCCTGGAGTTAATTTTTTTAAGTGGGCTCTTATTTTATCGTTTGCTGTTCCTGCTTACATTTACGCTTATTCACTTACTGCTTTTTTCGAAAATTATGGTACTGCCTTTACAATATTGACAAGTCTATTTGGTGAGTATGAGTACAATAAATATATACCTAAATTTGATGGTGCTTTGGGGTCAATAATTTCGATGTCTTTTTCTTTCTTTGGGTATGTCTATATATTGACCAGAGCTTCATTTTATTATCAATCTCAAAATTTAATAGAGGTGGGTAAGAATTTGGGTCTTTCTTCGAGACAAAGTTTTTTAAAAATAATTCTACCATCAGCAAGACCAGCAATAATTGCTGGTTTGTCTTTAGTCGCTATGGAATGTTTGTCTGATTTTGGCACTGTTTCCTTCTTTAGCATTTCGACCCTTACAACCGGAATCTATAATGCATGGATATCATTCGATGATTTAAATACTGCAAATCAATTGTCATTTATACTCTTAACTTTCATTTTGATTTTATTTTTAGTTGAAAATTATTCAAGAGGTAGAGCCAAATATCATCAGCCAACCAGGGGAGTTAAAACTATTCCAAAAATAGAACTAACAGGAAAGAAATCTTTATTTGCACTTTCTTTCTGTTCTTTATTATTTTTCTTTAGTTTTGTGTTTCCTGTTAGTCAAATGATGTATTGGACTATTAAATTTCCAAAATATTTTCAGGATATAGATTTATTGTCGCTTAATCTAAACACATTGTTGCTTGTATTTTTATCTAGCTTCTGTCTAATAATTTTTTCCTTCTTGACCAACTATGGAAATAGAGTATCTCAAAGCAAATTTTTAAACTATTTAAGCACTTTTTCTATTTCAGGATACGCGATACCTGGTGTAATTCTTGCTGTTGCTTTCATCACTTTCTTTTCATGGTTAAGTGATTTTTCTTCTTCCTTTTTTGGTTTTGCAAGTTTTAAATCTCTATTTATTGGTTCAATTTTTGCTCTTGTTCTAGCTTACTTTGTTAGATTTTTTTCTTTATCATTTAATGGAATCAAATCAGGTTATCTAAAAATTAATCAATCAATAGATGATAACGCTTATCTTCTTGGGTATTCAAAATTTAAGACTTTTACAAGAATACATATTCCTTACTTAAAGAATAATGTTTTTTTAATAGGCATTTTAATTGGCATTGAAATAATAAGAGAATTACCCATTACTTTAATACTTCGTCCATTTAATTTTGAAACTTTTGCCACAAAAGCTTATTCATATGCCGCTCAGGATTTATTAGAGGCGGCGGCATTTCCTTCGTTATGTTTAATAATGTGGGCAAGCTTATTCATATTATTTATTTCAAAATATATACTTTCAAATAAATAAGATTATATTGTTGTTATGAGCTCAAATTTTCTTGAAATAGAAGACGTAACTTTCACCGCGAGTAAGAAAAATAAAGTTAACAATGTTTCCTTTGGAATAAAAAAAGAAGGTGAAATCGTTTGTTTATTAGGACCTTCAGGCATTGGCAAAACAACGATACTTAGAACTATTGCCGGTCTTCAAAATTTGCAATCGGGCAAAATTATATTGAAAGGAAATATAATTTCCTCACCAGATTACAATTTAGAGCCAGAAAAAAGAAATATAGCTTTATGTTTTCAAGATAATTCTTTATTTCCTCATTACAATGTCATCGACAACATTAACATTGGAGCCCAAAGAAATAAAAATTCAAAATTCAATTATACAGACAGTGATTTAATAGACATTCTTCATTTACGTGGCTTGCAGGAAAAATATCCTCATGAAATAAGCGCAGGAGAAGCACAAAGAGTTTCTCTAGCTAGATCGTTAATGTCTAAACCCGATCTTCTTTTGTTGGATGAGCCATTTTCTAATATAGACCAAAGTTTAAAAGATGAATTGCAAAAAAAGATAAAAGAAATTTTGAAAAAATTAAATATTACAACTATTGTTGTTACCCACGACTCCTATGAAGCTTTTTATTTTGCAGATAAATGCGGGATAATATTAGAACAATCATTAAAACAGTTTGATACACCGTATAATATTTATCACTATCCAAATTCTACAAAAATTGTAAAATTCTTAAATAGAGGAACTCTAATAAAAGCTGAGGTAACAGGGAAAAATACCTTGCGAAATGCAGAGCTAGGTACCATAAAAGGAAATTTTATCAAAAAACAATCAGTAGGTTCGTCAGTACAACTTCTGATTCAACCAGAAGATTTAGAACACGATGATAAGAGCGATCTAAAATTAAAGGTTGTAGACAGAAAATTTAGAGGAACAAATTTTATTTACACTCTTAAGACAAAAAATAATCAATTCATTCCTATTTTTGTTCATTCTCACCACGAACATCAACACAAAATTAAAGAGGAATTTGGAATCAAAACTCCGATTTATGTTGATCATTTAGTTTGTTTCTAATTTAAGACATTTGAACTTTTGTAAAAAAGTGTTAAGAATTGTTTTCAAACTGCGCCCTTAGCTCAGTTGGATAGAGCATCGGTTTTCTAAACCGAGGGTCAGAGGTTCGAATCCTCTAGGGCGCGCCAATAAATCCAGGGTTTTTGTTAATTTTACATAATTAAAATTGTTATTTATCCCCTTATGCTCAAGGCATGCTCAAGTTTGATCCCTTAAAATCCTACAATTCTACACGACTGACACACAAAGAAATTGGATGTAGAATTAGTTTATGAAAAAACTTTTAGGGATCGTGGTTCTGGGTTTGTTGTTAATTCCTACTCTAGCTATG
>JAGFWA010000017.1 GCA_017640245.1 Pelagibacteraceae bacterium | reverse complement strand
GAACTTTTATCAAAAAGATTTTTGTAGATGGCGGGCCGCGAAGGACTTGAACCCTCAACCTCACGATCCGAAGTCGTGCGCTCTATCCAATAAAGCCACAGCCGCCTGTAATTAGTATTCTCATATTTTATTATCCTGTCTGTAAAATATTTTTTTTTAGACTAATTGGATTTTCTAATTTATCTAACATCTCTATTGGGCAAATTTGTTTAAAATTTTTTATTTCATTTGAAAAGTCATTTAAAATTTTTTTTGATACAATTGAGTTTGTTTCGGAATTGTATTCTTGTAAAAGCTTCTTTAGGTAGTTCATCCAGTGTTTTGTTTCCGGTATTTGCCACATAACAGATGTAGAATTTACATAATTTTCAAACTTATTGTAAGGATCATAAACAAATGCCATTCCGCCAGTCATACCTGCTGCAAAATTATCTCCGATACTCCCCAATATTGCTACTGTTCCTCCGGTCATATATTCACAACCGTTGGAGTCGCATCCTTCAACGATTGAAATGGCGCCCGAATTTCTTACGGCAAACCTTTCTCCTGCCTTTCCTGCTGCAAATAATTTTCCTGAGGTCGCTCCGTATAAAACTGTGTTGCCAATAATTGTATTTTCGTTTGTTCTAAGTTTATTTTCCTTTGAGGGTATAACGATAATCTTCCCGCCGGACAAACCTTTGGCAACATAATCGTTGGAGTCTCCGAAAAGTTTAATTTTTAAACCTTTCACTAAAAAGGCTCCTAATGACTGTCCCGCAGAACCATTAAGTGTAATTTTAATTAAATCTTCTTTTAGCTTATCTCCAAATTTTTTATAAATGTAGTGTGATAGTTTCGTGCCTATTGCTCTATCAGTATTTTTTACATTAGCATCAGAGGAAATATCACTTTCATTTTTAATTTTAGTTTTGATTTCTGACCATATTTTTTCATCAACATTGTTATCTGGAACTGGATTTATGAAATTAGTTTCGGAATATCTCTTGTTTTCACCCGGATCTGCTTGTATCAACAATGGGTTCAAATCTAAATCGTCTAGATTTTGCGATCCCCTGCTCACTTGAACAAGCAAATCGGCTCTTCCTATTATTTGATTTAATGTCTTAAATCCTAGGGAAGCCAAAATTTCTCTGACCTCCATTGCTACAAACGTAAAAAAGTTAACAACTTTTTCGGGAGTTCCTGTAAATTTTTTTCTGAGTTTTTCATCTTGGGTACAAACTCCAACGGGACATGTGTTTGAATGACATTGTCGTACCATTATACATCCCATGGCAATTAGTGATGAGGTTCCCATCCCAAATTCTTCAGCTCCCATCATTGCTGCCATTACAATATCGCGTCCTGTTTTAATTCCTCCGTCCGTTCTCAAAGTAACCTTGTGTCTAAGTTGATTTAAAGTTAAAATTTGATTGGCTTCTGTTAATCCCATTTCCCATGGTATCCCCACATATTTTACACTTGTTTGAGGGCTGGCTCCAGTACCGCCTGAATGTCCAGAAATTAAAATAACATCGGCTTTGGCTTTGGCTACTCCAGCAGCAATAGTTCCTATTCCTGTGGAGGCAACTAATTTTACACCAATCCTTGCTTTTGGGTTTGCCTGTTTTAGATCATAAATTAATTGAGCTAAATCTTCGATCGAATAAATATCATGGTGCGGAGGAGGAGATATTAATGTTACACCTGGTGTTGAGTGTCTCAACCTTGCAATCTCTTTTGTTACTTTAAAACCTGGTAATTGTCCTCCCTCTCCAGGTTTAGCTCCTTGTGCAATTTTAATTTCTATTTCTTTGCAATTATTTAAATAATTTATAGTTACCCCAAATCTTGCAGAAGCCACTTGTTTAACCTTGGAGTTAGCAGAGTCTCCATTTTCTAAAATTTTAACTCTTTTTTCATCTTCGCCTCCCTCTCCGCTACACGAAGCGGCTTTTATTCTGTTCATTCCAATAGCCAGAGTTTCGTGTGCCTCTTCGGACAAAGCCCCGTGTGACATGCTTCCACTCCCAAATCGTTTGGTAATTTCCTCTATAGGTTCTGTTTCGTCTACACTAATCGGTTTATTAATTTTTTTAAATTCAAGTAAGTCTCTTAAATTAATTGGATTTAAATTGTGAATTCCTTCAGAATATTTTTTATAAATTTCATATGATTGTGTTTCTACGGACTGTTGTAAAATATGAATAAGATTCCCCTGAAATTGATGATTTTCACCAGATTTCCTGTACTTATAAATCCCTCCAATTGGAAGGGTAATTACATTTTTTTGATAAGCTTTTCTATGAAGATCTTTTATCTTTTTTTCAATCCCCGAAACTCCTATCCCAGATATTCTTGAAACCATACCGGGAAAATAATCGGCAACAATCGCTCTGCTTAAACCAACGGCTTCAAAGTTACATCCTCCTCTATATGAGCTTAAAACTGAAATACCCATTTTTGACATTATTTTTAAAAGCCCATTATTTATAGATTTTTTAAATCTATCTACACAACTTACAAAGTCTAATTTTCCAAATAATTTTTTTTGATGTCGTTGATAAATGCTGTCAATTGCAAGATATGGATTAATTGTAGTTGCTCCAACTCCTAATAACACTGCAAAAGAGTGAGTGTCCATTGCTTCGGCAGTTTGTGCATTTATAGATACATGTCCTCTTAAACCTAATTTTACTAAATTTGAGTGGACCGCACCGACAGCCAAAATCATTGGAATAGATATTTTTTGTTCAGAAATAGCTTGGTCTGATAGGATAAGATGATTTATGCCCTCTCTTACAGATATTTCGGTTTCAGATCTAATTTCTTCTAATCTATTTTTAAGTGTTTCATTTATATTAAATGTGCAATCAATTATTTTGATTTTTTTAGAAAAGAAATTTTTAAATTTTTTAAGCTGAACGTTAGATAGTATAGGGTTATCTAGTACAAAAATGTTTTCCTTAGTCAAATTTTCAAAGTCTAAAATACTACCTAAATTTCCAAATCGAGTTTTAAGACTCATGACTTTATTTTCTCTTAAAGAATCGATTGGAGGATTAGTTACTTGACTAAAGTTTTGTCTAAAATAATGTGATATTGGTCTATAATGGCTTGATAATACTGCCAGAGGAGTATCGTCACCCATTGATCCTGTGGCCTCTTTTCCATCTTCGACCATTGGATGAAGAATTAATTCAAAATCCTCTACGCTATAACCTGATAGATATTGTCTTTTTACCAAATCCTCTTTGGAAAAATTAAAAAATTCTTTTTCGATAACTAGTTTTTTATCCAAATGAATAATTTGCTTGTAAAATTTTTTATAATCCTTGGATAGACGATCTTTTATTTCTTTATCATTATAAATTTTTCCTGTCTTCAGATTAACAGCGATTAGTTGTCCTGGGCCTAGTCTTCCCTTAGAAATAATTTTATCGTCTGGTATAGACACCATTCCAGTCTCTGAACCAGCAAAAAATAGTTTGTCTGAGGTTATTGAATATCTTAAAGGTCTTAAACCATTTCTGTCAGTTGCTGCAATGGCCCATTTACTGTCTGTGGCACAGATCGCTGCTGGTCCATCCCATGGTTCAATAGTACTATTTAAAACATCAAAAAGTTGTTGGTGAGATTTAGGCAAAATTTTACTCCTTTTAGACCACGCATCAGGTATCATCATTAACTTTATTAAAGGAACTGTTTTTCCAGAGTGAATCAGTAATTCAAAAACATTGTCTAGTGCAGCTGAATCTGAATTTTCCGGGGTGATGACAGGTTTTAAATCTTCTATATTTTTAAAAAGATCACTAGACATGTTTTGTTCGTGTATTTCCATCCAATTGATATTTCCTTTTAAAGTGTTTATTTCACCGTTGTGTGCCAAAGATCTAAAGGGCTGAGCTAGTTTCCAGCTCGGAAAAGTGTTTGTAGAAAATCTTTGATGAAAAATAGCAAATCTAGAAATAAATCTAATATCTTTTAGATCGGGATAAAAATCTGCTAGAGCTTCTGCCAAAAACATGCCTTTATAAATAATTGAGCGTGAACTCATTGAACAAATATAAAAATCACTGATCTGCTGATTTCTAATTTTTTTTAGAATTTTTTTTCTCACAATATATAGCAGTCTCTCCAAATCATCTCTTTCCATTTCTTTGTTATTTTTAAAAATTACCTGGGTAATTTCTGGTCTGTTAGAATCGGCAGTTTTACCAAGAACATTCGGATTTACCGGCACTTGTCTCCAGCCATAAATATAAAAATCCTTTTCTAATAAAACTTGTTCGACAAGAGCTTTACATCTTTCCTGGGCCGAATATTCTGCCTTTGGCAGAAAAACCATTCCAACACAAATTTCATTATTACCTTTATGACTGTGACCTGTTTCCTGAATTTTTTCTAAAAAAAAATTTTGTGGTATCTCAATGCATATTCCGGCTCCATCACCTGATTTGCCATCGGCATCCACTGCACCACGGTGCCAAACTGCTTTAAGCGCTTCAATTCCATAATCAACAACCTGTCTGCTTTTTTTTCCATTTAATGATGTAATTAAACCAACTCCACAGGCGGCATGTTCCATTGATGGATGATAAGAGTGATTGTTTCTTAAAAGATTTTTATTTTTATTATATATTTTCATGCTGCTTGTATTTTTTTGTCCTCTATTGCATGTAAATATTTTTTTATTTGTATTGCGGCATCTCTACCATCTCTAATTGCCCATACAACTAATGATGCACCCCTAACAATGTCCCCCGCAGCAAAGACTCCTGAAAAATTTGTCTCCATTGTTTTTGAATCAATTTTAATTGTTCCGTGCTTAGAAACCGACAAATCTTCTGAATTGAAAAGCTTTGGGAGATTTTCTGGATCAAAACCAAGAGCCTTTATTACCATGTCTGCTTTAAGTTTATACTCGGAGTTTTCTAAAACAATTGGTTTTTTTCTCCCTGAAGAATCCGTTCCAGTAAACTTCATCTTTGTAATTTCAACGCCTTCAACCTTTGTTTGTCCAATAAACCTTATTGGGCTAGATAGCCATAAAAACTCTATACCTTCTTCAATGGCATTATCTACTTCCTTTGCTGAGCCAGGCATATTTTCCTTATCTCTACGATAAAGACATTTTACTGAAATTGCTTTTTGCCTAATGGCTGTTCGAACACAGTCCATTGCCGTATCTCCTCCGCCAACAACGATGATGTTTTTATTTTCTGCATTTAAAGTTCCGTCGTCAAAAAGTTTGACTTTATCTCCTAATCCTTTTCGATTTGAAGCCGTTAAAAAACTCATTGCAGGAAAAATATTTTCAAGATTTGTTCCTTTTATATCAACATCTCTTGCCTTATAAACTCCTGTGGCAATCAATATTGCATCGTGTTTGTTTTTAAGCTCTTTAAGCGATGCGTCTTTTCCAACCTCAAAATTCTGCTTAAATTTAATTCCAGACTCTTTTAAAAGTTTTGTTCGTCTTTCAACAACAAATTTTTCAAGTTTAAAATTAGGAATACCATAAATCAGTAATCCTCCTGGCCTATCATATCGATCATAAACGGTTACCTTAAAACCAAATTTTCTTAATTCTTCGGCGCAGGCTAACCCTGCTGGACCTGCTCCGATAATACCCACAGACTGATTTTTTTCACTTTTTACTGCTATAGGTTTGATCCATCCTTTTTCCCATGCCATATCTGTAATATATTTTTCTACTGATCCTATTGTAACTGTGCCATGACCAGACTGTTCGATTACACAATTCCCCTCACATAAACGATCTTGGGGACAAATTCTCCCACAAACCTCTGGCATATTGTTGGTACTTTGTGCCAATTCATATGCGTCCTGAAGTCTGTCTTCAGCCGTTAGCTTTAACCAATCTGGAATATTATTATGAAGTGGGCAGTGAACATGACAAAATGGAACTCCGCATTGAGAACATCTGCTCGATTGTTCTTTTGCCTTGTTGTTTATGAATTGATCATAAATTTCTTCAAAATCTTGTTTTCTTCTATCAATAGATCTCTTATTTGGTGTTTGTTGATCTATTTTTACAAACTTCAACATTTTTTCACCCATTGTGTTAAGTTATTTCATTAAAAGTAGATTTTAAAGTAAATTTAGGTCAGCATTACTTATCTAATATTGAAAAAACACTTTATTTATATAGGTTTTTATCACATATCAGATATGCAATATTTTGAATGATCTCAATAGTTGAATTAAATATAAATCACTTAACAAAGAATGGAAAATATTCTTCAAATAGTTTTAATTTCAATAATCCAGGGTGTTACCGAATTCATTCCGGTAAGTTCGTCTGCTCATGTTAATCTTTTATCTAAAATATTTGGATATGAAGATATTGAGCTAATCATCAATGTAAGTGCTCACTTTGGATCGTTAATTGCTGTAACATTTTTCTTTAGAAGAGAAATTTTTGAATTTACCAAAAACAAACATCTATTTTTCAAGGTAGTAATTGCTTCAGTACCGATCGGTGCTATTGGTTTTTTTCTAATAAAATATGAAATAATATCAAATTTAAGGACGCTGGAAATGATGGGATGGACAACTATTATATTTGGCTTACTACTTTATATCTCAGACAAGTTTCAAACAAAGCAAGATATTGAAAACAGCTTCACTGTCAAGAATGCAATAGTCATAGGTTGTTTTCAAGTTTTAGCTCTAGTTCCAGGAGTAAGTAGATCGGGAATTATAATTACTGGAGCTAGATTTTTAAAGTTCAACAGAATAGATTCTGCGAAAATATCCTTTTTACTATCTATACCTGCTCTAGGAGGATGGAGCCTTTATGGATTTTATGATTTAATTAAACAAAATGACGGATGGTTAAATACAGGCGCCGTCTTAACAGCTTTTTTATCATTTATATTTTCATACCTAACTATTAAATACTTCTTGGTTTACTTAAAAAAATTTAATTTGAGTTTATTTGTGGGTTACAGGTTGATTCTGGGAATAATATTGTTATTTGTGGTTTATTTATAGTACGAATGCTAAAATGAGAATAAGAAAAAATACAATAACAAAAAATAAGATAACTGCTTTTTCAAGAGGTAAATGTGTCAAAAATTTCATATCTATATCTAATAAATAACAAAAAAAAATATTTAAATCAATGGCTATAGTTTTAATAACAGGTTCATGTGGATTGGTAGGTTCAGAATCTTCTGAGTTCTTTTCTAGAAAGGGTTTTGAAATTTTAGGTATAGATAATAATTCTAGAAGAAACTTTTTTGGAAAAGATGGTGATATAAATTGGGTAAAAAATAGATTAAAAAAAAATCTAAAAAATTATAAACATTTTAATTTGGATATTACAAATTATAAAGATTTAGAAAAAATTTTTAGAAAATATAAAAAAAATATTAAATTAGTTATTCATTCCGCAGCACAGCCATCTCATGATTGGGCAAAAACTAATATATTTAAGGATTTTGATATTAATGCCAAGGGAACAATAAATCTTTTAGAACTTACAAAAAGATACTGTTACGACGCACCTTTTATTTTTATGTCAACAAATAAAGTGTATGGGGATAATCCAAATAAATTACCTCTGATTGAAAAAAAAACACGTTGGGAAATAAGAAGCAGCCATTTATATAAAAATGGAATTACAGAAAAAATGTCTATTGATGATTGCGTACATAGTTTTTTTGGTGCCTCTAAAAGTTATGCAGACTTGGCCGTGCAAGAGTATGGAAGAAATATTGGTCTTAAGACCGTTTCCTTTAGAGCTGGATGTATAACCGGCCCTAATCATTCTGGAGCTAGATTGCACGGTTTTTTATCCTACTTAGTAAAGATGGCTTTAGACAAAAAAAAGTATTTCGTTTATGGATACAAAGGGAAACAGGTCAGAGACAACATACATAGCTTTGATGTAGTTTCTTGTTTTTGGGAATATTTTAAAAAACCAAGAGCAGGAGAAATTTATAATATGGGCGGAGGAAGAAAATCTAATTGCTCTATCTTAGAAGCATTTAATATAATTGAAAATTTAACAAACATTTCTACTAAAAGAAAAATAAAAAAAGAAAATAGAGTTGGAGATCATATTTGGTATATATCTAGTATGAAAAAATTTAAAAATCATTATCCAAATTGGAAGCAAATTTATAATTCACAGAAAATTTTAGAAGAACTTTTATCAAAAAGATTTTTGTAGATGGCGGGCCGCGAAGGACTTGAACCCTCAACCTCACGATCCGAAGTCGTGCGCTCTATCCAATTGAGCTAGCAGCCCGTAATATGATTATATAGGATATGAAACGAAATTGAAATTTTTAAGATTTTTTTCGGCATGAGTATAGGATGTGTATTGGAAGATTTTAGTTTGTTTTTATCAAATACCTTTTAAGTAATATTTTTTGTATAAGTATTTGAGAATCAAAAGCTGTTCTTCGTCTTTTAAAAAAAAGTCTTAAAAATTGCATGGAATATATTGCAAAATCTAGGTGTCAAAAAAGCGAGTAAAATGTGTCAAAAATTGTATATAACAAACCTATGGCAATAAATATTCCCGTTCCCAACACTAGAGGGCTTAAGGGAGTTAAAATAATTGAAATACTCATTAAATCTAGGTAAAGATTTTGCTGTTAAACTGACTGTTTAAAGTGAACAAAAAAATATTCTCATTATCTTGTGCAATTTTATGTTCTTTTATTTGGGGAACAGCATTTGTTGCCCAAGATATGGGGATGGATTTCATAGGCCCTTATACTTTTACTTTTGGTAGAATGTTTTTAGGTTTTCTTGCGCTACTGCCTTTTTTTTTTATTTTTGAAAGAAAAGAAGTTCAAAAATCAAATTTGGATTTAAAGAGAATTTTAGTTTATTTATTATTTTTAGGTTTTTTACTCTTTGGAGGAAATGCCCTTCAACAAATTTCGCTTTTGTACACTGATGTTGCAAACTCTGCTGTATTCACAATTTTTTATGTATTGATTGTTCCAATAGTTTCATATTTCCTTTTTTCAAAAAAAATACATTGGTCAGTCTGGCCGGCTGTATTAATCTGTTTGATAGGCGGACTATTCTTGAGTGAATTAAATAATTTGCTAGTTCGTTATGGCGACATCTTGGTAATTATAGGAGCTTTTTTTTGGGCATTTCATATAGTTTTTATTTCAAAATTTTTAAAAATATTTAATTTTCCTATAACAATAGCAATGTCGCAATGTTTATTTGGAGCTATGTTTTCTTTTATACCTGCAATCATTTACGAAAATATTTCTGTTGCTAATATATTAATGGAGACCAATGAGTTACTTTACGCTGGAGTATTATCGAGTGGAATAGCTTACTTACTTCAAACTTATAGTCAACAAAATCTTTCTCCTGCACCGGTAGCGATTATATTTTCTTTGGAAGGTGTATTTGCTGGAATATTTGCTTGGATCATTTTAGATCAACATCTAAATGAATTTAAAATTTTCGGAATAATTTTAATTTTATGTGCCGTTATTTTCTCACAACTATCCCCAATGTATGATAAAAAAAGATATGGATGAAATTAATTCGGGATTTTCAAAACACATTGGTGGCCTTCATATCAAAAAGATTGATGATTCCAATTATGAATTTTATGTGGAAGTTAAAGATATTCATCTTAATTCAGCTAAAATGGCTCATGGTGGTTT
Organism: Pelagibacteraceae bacterium; assembly: GCA_017640245.1. Taxonomy (GTDB): domain Bacteria; phylum Pseudomonadota; class Alphaproteobacteria; order Pelagibacterales; family Pelagibacteraceae; genus Anoxypelagibacter; species Anoxypelagibacter denitrificans. The sequence goes on along the minus strand of JAGFWA010000017.1, from coordinate 6,735 downwards.
TCTCTGTTCAATTGCTGACACAGGTATGGGAAACGCAGCTCATAGGGTTGCCAATAATAAAAGATGTGTAACTATTTCGCTAGATATGAAGTTTGTCTCGGCCGCTACTTTAGGTCAAAAGTTATTGGGAAAAGTTAAAATTCAAAAAAAAACTAAAACATTCGTATTTATAACTTGTGAGATAAATAATTCTGAAAATATAGTAGCTACCGCATCGGGTATTTGGAAGGTGCTAAAAAGTTAAATCTTTTTTCTTCGATAGTTTAAATAACCAAAAAATAGGAAAGTTACTAATGAAAAAGGATAAATAATTGCTTTATTGGGTCTGTCCAAATTTTCTATTTTAAACTCACTAATCACATCGCCAGTTTCAATTCCTGATTTTTTTGCAAGACTATTCCATTTGAGAGTGTCTATTGTCATTCTTCCTTCTTGATCAACAACGTTGATACCATAATCTTTTAGTGAATAATTTTCATTAAAAGTATCTTTTTTAATTATAAAAAGTTTATATCTATCTCCATACTCAGTTCTTCTTGTTACTTTTATATGAACATCACGATCTGTTTTTAAATTTATTGATTTTAAATTATTTAATTGTAGCTGAGAATATTCATATTCTGGATAAAATTTATCGAGTATATAACCAGGTCTAAACAAAGAAAGAGAAATTATAATGAAAATAATTATCTCATACCATCTTAACTTATTTACAAACCAACCTTGTGTTGCTGATGAAAAAATAAGTATGGCAAGTAATGAAGTTGCCAATACCATCAAGCCATGCCAAATATTTTCAATCCCTATAAGTAAAAGTTCGTTATTAAATATAAAAACTACCGGTAATATTGCGGTTCTCAGTTCATACCAAAATGCTTGAATACCCGTTCTTATAGGATCGGCTTTTGATATTGCTGAAGCCGCATAAGATGCTAAACCTACAGGTGGCGTAACATCGGCCATTAAACCAAAATAAAAAACATATAGATGTACCGCTATTAATGGAAAAGCATATCCGGAAGCACCCGCCACCTCTACAACAACATGAGACATTAATGCTGCAACCACAAGGTAATTTGCTGTTGTTGGTAAACCCATACCTAAAACAATACAAAGGAAAGCGGTCAGCGCTAACAATATAACTATATTGTCCCCAGCAATTGCCTCAACAACTACAATTAAATTATTGCTCAACCCAGTAGAAGATACCGCTCCAACAATAATCCCTGCTGTTGCAATTGCTATTGATACGGTAATCATATTAATTGCTCCCTTTTCTAAACCAGCAATTATTTCGTTAATACCTAATTTTAATCCATCAATGGGACCAAGATTATTTTTTTTCGCTGATAATATTTCTCGAACAATAATAATAACCATTAATGAAAGAATGGAATAAAATACTGATGAGGCAGCTGTCCATCTTTCGATCAAAAGAAGGTAGATCAAAATAAAAATTGGAATTAAATAATGAATTCCACTCAAAAAGGTTTTCCCAAGAGGTGGGATCTGATCGTCTGGTAATCCTTTAATATTTAATTTTACAGATTCAAGGTGTGAAATATAAAAAAGAGCCACATAACATATAATGGCTGGTAATATTGCGTGAGTGATTACGGTAAAATAAGAAATCCCCAATAATTCTGCCATAACAAAGGCTGCTGCCCCCATAATAGGCGGCATTATTTGACCGTTCACCGAAGCTGCTACTTCTATAGCTCCAGCTTTAACGGCTGGAAGTCCGGTTTTTTTCATAATGGGAATTGTAAACGTCCCTGTAGTTACTGTGTTAGCTACTGAAGATCCTGATATTAGACCCGTTAGGCCTGAAGCTAAAATTGCGGCTTTAGCTGGACCTCCTCTCATTTTGCCAACAAGAGCAAATGCTAAATTCAAAAAATACTTTCCTCCGCCTGCTGCATCAAGAATAGCTCCAAATAACACAAACAAAAATATGAAACTTACTGATACGCTTATTGGAATTCCAAATATTGCTTCACCACCAAACCAATGATATCCAACCAACCTTGTTATAGACAATCCTTGATGAGAAATAAGATCTGGCATTGATTGTCCAAAAATTGAAAATAATAAAAAAATTAGAGCTATTGTTACTAAAGGAATTCCGATTGCTCTTCGAGTAGCCTCCAAAAGCAAGATGATACCTAACGATCCCAAAATGACTTCATAAGGTATTTTAAAATTAAAAATTTCTAAATGAGCTAAAATTCCTTGACGATGAACCCAGCTCTCATAGCTAAAAAAAATATAGAGTGTTGCAATTAAACCTATGGCAGCAAAAAAATAATCATATATAGGTATTGGCTCACCCCTCTTTGATTTAAATGATGGATAAGCAAGAAAGCATAAAGTTAAACCAAATGCCAAATGCAGTGATCTTGCAGGAACGTCGATGATTTTACCAAAATCAAGTATAAAAGGTAACGGAGATGCATACCAAAGTTGGAATAAAGACCACGTAATTGCTATGATAGCTACAAGTTTTAAATTCCAGTTTTTAAGTTTTCTTTTCGAGCCCCCTTCTTCATCAAATTTTTCAAAAAAATCTGTTTTCTTTTCTGACTCATTAACGGAACTCATTTTAGAACAATAAAAAAAAAGGCCCAGTTAATCAACTGGGCCTTTTTAAATCTTAGCTTACATCAAGCCTTTTTCTTTATAATATTTAACTGCTCCTGGATGTAGTGGTGCAGATATTCCATCTTTGATCATTTTCTTAGGATCAAGATTTGCAAATGCTGGGTGTTGCTTTCTAAAATCATCAAGATTGTCGAAAACAGCTTTTACTACAGCATAAACCACGTCTTCTGATACATCAGCGCTTGTTACTACTGATGCCATTACACCAAAAGTTGTCACATCTTTTTTAGATGTTTTGTAAGTCCCTTTTGGAATTGTTGCAAAAGCATAGAATGGATTGTTAGCAACTAATTTTTTTACAGCATCTGTTTGTAAATCAATTATGTATGCTCCGCACCCATCTGTTGATTGTGCAACTCCTGCATTAGGTACACCAACAGTGTAGCCAAATGCATCAATTTTCTTATCACAAAGAGCTCCAGATTGTTCTGATGAAGTAAGTTCAGATGTTCCACCAAAGAAACCTGTATCCACACCATGAGCCTCCATAAGAACTTCAAATGTCCCTCTTTGACCAGATCCTGGATTTCCAATGTTTACTTTTTTGCCTTTTAAAGAATCCCAATTTTTAATTTTAGATCCTTTTCTAGCAATAATTTGGAATGGCTCTGGGTGAGCTGAGAATACGCCTCTTAAACCTTTAAAAGGTTTTACTTTGTCTGGCTTAGTGCCATTGTAAGCATGATACTGCCAGTCTGATTGTGCTACACCAAATTGTAATTCTCCTTGCATGATTTGACCTATATTATAAGTCGAACCGCCTGTTGAAGGAGCTGAACAACGTAAAGCTTTAGCCGTTCCTTTTTTTCTTCCGTGTTCTGCAGATTGAATTTTAGCCACCATTTTGCAAATAGCATTACCAACTTGGAAATAAACTCCAGTTGGTCCACCCGTTCCTATTGAAAAGAACTCAGCAGATTTTGCTATAGAAGTTATTGGCAAACTGACCGCTAGTAAAAACAATGCTCCAGAGATTGTTGAGATTATTTTTTTCATGTTTCCCCTTGATTAATTATTAATTTAGAAAAATCTATCATTTCATGTGAAACATTGTAAGAGCAAACAACTTAGATTGTACGTTACAAATTTTTAGACCAATCAACTAATTTTTGTGTACCTTCTACAATATTTGGGGCATATTTTTTGATAGTATCATCATCTAGTTTTTTACTACTTTCGATATTCTCTAGAAATATTTCTCCATCAAAATCTGTAAAACTTAATCTGGCAAGCATTTGATTGGATTTAAGACCGAAATCAGATCCAGGTAATAACGCAACACCACATTTATTCAGTATATCACCACACATTTCTTCTGAAGTTTTAAATTTTGAGTTTAAAAATTCTGGCATCAAATAAAATCCTCCTTGCGGAACGTTCATCAGAACTTTGTTTGATTTTAAATTGGTATAAACATAGTTACCAACGGCATGAAGTATGTTTGTAGTTTTATTTACATAGTCCGAATAATCTCCTGTGAATGCTTCTACAGCAGCATATTGTATGGGAGTGCTTACAGCTGAAAAAGATTCGCTCGCAAGAATTTTTAACATTTCCATAATTGGCTTAAGATTAGATGGGAATGCAAAAAAACCTAACCTCCAACCTCCTGCTCCACACCATTTGCTTAAACCGCTGCTTATAATAGTCCTTTCTGGATAATATTTTGATATTGATTCATATTTTCTATCAAATTTTAAATCTGTATAAATTTCATCCGATAGAACTATAATTTTATACTTTTTTGCAACTTCTCCGATTTCTTTCAAATTTCCGCAAGTTGTTCCAGAGGGGTTATTGGGAGAGTTTAAAATTAAAATTATATTTTTTTTTTTGAGACTTTTAATTTTTTTCTCTATTTCCTTAGAAGTAGGAAACCAATTATTGTCTCTGGATGTCTGCAACCAGTGTACTTTGTTTCTTCCAATTATTGCTTGTGGTTCGTATGATACCCAGCTTGGGGCAGGAAGAATTATATCTCCGTCAAAACTTAAGTGAAGCAAAAACATTAACTCTTTTGAACCCGGTCCTACAATAATATTTTGATGATCAAAAAATTTATTTGTTCTTCCGTTAAGATATTTTGAAATTGCTTTTCTTAGTTCAACCAAACCCTGCATAGATGAATAATTTTTTTTATCCGCATTTTTTTTTAAAGCTGAAATCACATCTTTAGGAACTGGAAATGGTGATTGTCCGAAACCAAAACTAAAAACTTTCTTGCCATCTTCTAGTAATTTTTTTGATTTTTCGTTAATAGCTAACGTTGCTGATAGTTTGAGAGACTTAATTTTTTTTTTTATATAATCTTCCATTCTTAATTAGCCTAGAAATAAAATATAACCTTCTACAGAAATTAATAGTAAAAATAGAACGTTTGACAAAGTGATTCGGTCATGGTTTAATCATCTTTTGTTCTCTGAGTTAATCTATATATAGTGTTTAAAAAAATTTATAGCACAAATAATAAATGAACACCTCCCCAAATAAAATTGTCGCTGTTTTAGGACCAACTAATACAGGAAAAACTTACATGGCTATTGAAAAAATGTTTGAATTTAATTCTGGTATATTTGGTTTGCCGTTAAGATTATTGGCAAGAGAAGTTTATGACAAATGTGTTTTAAAAGTAGGTCAAGAAAAAGTTGCGTTAATCACTGGAGAAGAAAAAATTTTACCCAATTCAGCTCAATATTTCATCTGTACAGTAGAGTCGATGCCTAAAGATAAATTAGTAGATTTTATAGCTGTTGATGAAATCCAGATGTGTGCTGATAGAGAAAGAGGACATATTTTTACAGACAGACTTTTAAATGCAAGGGGAGAAGTGTTAACAATGTTTCTGGGTTCTCAGATCATGAAAAATATTATATCTGATTTAGTATCCGGTGTAGAATTTGTCAAACAAGAGCGATTTTCAAAATTAACTTTTAATGGTTATAAAAAAATTTCCAGATTAACTAGCAAGAGTGCTTTAATAGCATTTTCTATTGAAGAAGTTTATGCTTTAGCAGAACTTGTGAGAAGACAAAAAGGTGGAGCGGCTGTTATTATGGGTTCGTTAAGTCCAAAAACAAGAAATTCTCAGGTTGCCTTGTATCATTCGGGTGACGTTGACTATCTGGTTGCTACTGATGCTATTGGCATGGGAATGAATATGAACATCGAACAAATTAGTTTCTCAAGTTTAAAAAAGTTTGACGGAAAAAAGACTAGAAGATTAAGAACAACAGAAATGTCACAAATTGCGGGTAGGGCTGGAAGATATAAGAATAATGGAAATTTTGGAATAACTGGTGATTGCGAAAATTTAGATCTTGATGAAATAGAAAAAATTGAAAATCACTCATTAGACGATGCAAAACTCATTTATTGGCGAAATTCAAATCTAAATTTTAAGGATGAAAACAGCCTTATTGACTCCTTAGAATTAAAGCCAAATAATAAAAATTTAATAAAAATCTCAGACTCAATTGATGAAAATGTTTTGAGACATTTAATTAAAGATAAAAAAATAAAACTTTTAGGAAATGATTTAAAATTACTATGGGAATGCTGTCAAATACCAGATTTTCAAAAAAAGGCTTATGGACAACATATTGAAGTTGTAACGAGAGTTTTTAATTTTTTGACTTCAAAAAAAAATAAAATTCCAAACGAATACATGAAAAAACAACTAAAAGACTTAGACAAATATCATGGCAATATTGACATGATTTCAAATAGAATTTTAAATGTGAGGACATGGTCATATGTTGCAAATAAGAAAAATTGGGTAGAAAATTCTGATTATTGGATAGAATTAAGTAAAAATATTGAAGATAACTTATCAGATAAATTGCACCAAGAGCTTACAAAGAGTTTCATAGACAAAAGAATTAGTGTTCTTTCTCGGGGTCTAAAACAAGATATAAAATTGAACACAACTATTAATGAGAAAGACGATGTTATTATGGACGAACAATTAATTGGAAAACTTAAAGGTTTAAAATTAAATTTAGAATTTACCTCGGGAACCTTGGATACTGATATAAAATCTTTAAAAAAAGCTGCAAGACAAGGTATTGCGGAAGA
>JAGFWA010000016.1 GCA_017640245.1 Pelagibacteraceae bacterium | reverse complement strand
ATTAGCTTTAAGACCTTCCTCATCAAAAAAACCCTTGATATCACTACCAACTATTTTCCTTTTTTTTTCGTCAATATAAATTTCTGAAAAAAAGTACTCATTATTTCTTGTATCTAAGATTTTTATGTTTCCTTTAGAGAGAAACATATTTTTTTCTGTTAAATAGTTAAACATATTAACAAAAATTTTATTTCCATCTCTATCTGAGATTATTGTATCATCATTAGAGTAAATAATTTTCTTTTGGTTGTCATAAAAAATATTCTTACCCGTAACCTCAAACTCCTCTGAGGTTATAATGTTTGTTTGTCCTAGAGTTTTGGCTAAGTTTTTTGATTTATCATATTCAGCTTTTTCAGTTAAAATTAGGTTTTGTTTGATATCACTTATTTCAACCCCACCTTCAGCATAAATAATTTTTTTCTCCTTATCTACATGGACTTTTGAGGCATTTATATTTAGTTCATCAGCAAAAGAACTTGTGAAAAACAAGTAAAAAATCCAGATTAACGAGAGTCTAAAAAGCTTATTTTTCATTGATTTGAATTATGCCTACCGAACAAAATAAGAATAAAATAATTATTGGTGACCATACCGATAACACCAAAGGTATCTTTTCAGTTGCTCCAAGAGCTGTTGAAAAATTTTTAAAATAAAAAATAACTACACAAGTAATTATTGAGAGAAACACATAGTAGACATTCTGTCTTCTTTCGTTTGAATTTAAGGTAAATATTCCTGATAACAACACCATTAAAACCAAGAAAAATGGCAGGGACAAATAAAAGTGTTTTTTTTCTTTTAATAATTTGGAGTTGTAACCTCTAGCAATCAACTCTTTTGATTCTGTCATAAGTTTATAAAACGATATTGTGTCCAGATTTGAATAAATTGAATTTAACTTCTCTCTATTAAAAGTTGAATAAAATATTAAATTTTCAAAATCATTTTTAATATTTTCATCTTGAAATTGGATTGTATAGCCGTCCTCGATTAACCAAGTAGTATCCCGAATGTTTGCTTGTTTTGCCTCAGTTCTTTCAATAAGTAAATTATTTTCATTAAACTTATAAATAGATACATTAATTAAAAAATTACCCTTAAGCTCTCCCGATTTAATAATATTTATATTTTTTCCAATTTTTTCTCTCATCCAAATACCATTTGCATTGATTGACGCTAGGTGCGATTTATCAAGATCGTAGCTACCTTTTATATCTTCATAATATTTTACTGCAATTGATGTTATAGGATTAAGCGCTGTAAGTATTATTATGCCAATAATAAAGGCTATTGAAGAAAATAAAAAAATAAATTTTCCATTCGAGATACCAAATGTTCTTAAAGATAAAAGATCCCTGTTATTTTTTAATTTAACTAAAACCCACATAGAAGATAAAAATAAAATAAAAGGCAACATGTTAATTATAATACTTGGTATAATCATAAATGATAACTGTATTGGAAGCCCTATTCCAACATCATATTTTCTAAAATAGTTTATCTCTTCAAATAAGTTCATTACCAAACCAGCACAACAAAAGATTAAAAGGACATTTAAAAAACTTTTTAAAAATTCCATCGTTAAATATTTATTAATTACAAAATTTTTCATGATTATTTCCTTAAATTTTCATAATAAAATCTTCTAATAAGTTCGATATAAACTACTGGAATACAAAAAAGTGGTAAAAGATAATAAAACAAACCATGTGTTAAGGATTTACCTGAGTATCTCACTAGAATTTCTGCAGTTATTAGGATAGTAAACGCCAAGCCAAAATAAAAATATTTATACCAACCTTTAGCTTTAGTTTCTTCTCTTGAAATTAAAAGAAAAGAAGACAACAAAGCAAGGAGCGGTATATATAGCGGCATACCAAATCTTCTATTTATTTCTGCTAATACTTCAACTCTTTCCTCTTTAGTTTCACATTTTAAATCTTTATCGCCTTTTAGAAGAGTATGAGTAGTTTTTTTAAAAAAACAATTTAATAAAATTTTTGAAGGTGTTTCTTGAACCTTTGGATATATGATTGATTTTGTTTTCAAATTATCAAAAAACAACTCAGTTTTTTTAAATTTAATTATTTGTATTTCCTTAGATTTATTTTCTGAATGAATGACTCCGTTTTCTAAAATTAGAGAATTTTTGGTTTCACTATTTACTCTGCCTTTTTTTGCAAAAATTGTTAGGCTAGTTGTTTTTTCTTTGTTTTCTATAGTACTTAATTTATGAGAATCGTCTCTAATAAAAACGTTTTTCATTATTCCCAGTTCATCTTTTTCTTCCACATATATTGTTAAACCTTCAAGGGTATCGTTAAACTCATTAGTTTTAATTGCGCTTGATATCAAATCTAAGTCAGAATTTCTAATTAACGATCTTGAGTAATTTAAAACATTGGGATTAATAAAAGCTGCTAAAAACAATTGAATAATTGTTATAATCAAAGCAATTTTTAGAAAAAAGTTTATTATTTTTATTTTATTTAAACCTGAAGTCCACAGAATAATTAGTTCGTTTTCACTATCGAATTTTAAAATGGTTAAAACCAAAGCTAGCAAAAAGGACAAGGGTATAAATTTTGTTAAAATTTTTGGAATGTTTAATAATGAATAATTTAAGTATAACGATACTGCATGTCCGTCCTCAACTATCAAGTCCAGAAAATTAACTGCCTGTACAGCCCAAACAATTGTGCTAAAAGTGAATAAAACTAAGAAAAAATACTTGCTTAATTCTAGAAAAAAATGCTTATAAATTTTATTACTCAACATTCTATTTTTTATGTATATAATTAATGCAACTGATGAAAAATTTCAATCTTAGGTTGACCAAATGATAAATTTTGTTACAAAATTCGACAATAAAAGTAATAATTTGGGTTTTTTTGTTCCAGAGGAACAATTAACTCTTAAGAGCTCCAAAGTTGATCAAAACATTAAAGATAAAGTTAACAAATTGTTAAAAACAATAGATAAGAACAAAGATAGAAAAAAAATTCATTCTTTTGATATAGGCGATAATCAAAAACTTTTTATAATAATTATTAAAAAAAATCTAATCAACTTTCAGTTAAATAACTTGGGCGGTTCTTTTAGAAAGCTTGTTAGTTCTAATAAAAATTTAAAAAAAATTTCTTTTCTTCTTTCAGATAATTTGAAAAATGAAAAACTTTCAAATGAAGAAGTAATTTCTGAATTTTTATACGGGTATACTTTAAAAAATTATTCTTTTGAAAAATATAAAACTAAAAAAGAATCAAATTCATCTGTAGTTATTAACATTTGTGTAGATAAGACGGAAAAATTTAATAAAGCATTTCAAACTTTATCCTTTATTAAGGAAGGGGTTTTTTTAACAAGAGATTTAATTTCTGAACCACCAAATATTCTTAATCCAAAAAATTATACAAAAGAAATACTTAAGCTTACTAAATTAGGTCTTAAAGTTGAAATTTTAAATGAAAAAGATTTAAAAAAATTAGAAATGAATTCTTTACTTGGGGTTGGGCAGGGAAGTGCTAGTGAAACATTTTTAGTAATAATTAAGTGGAATGGCAGAAAAAAGAAAGATAAACCAATAGCTTTCGTTGGAAAGGGTGTTTGTTTTGATACCGGAGGTATTTCTTTAAAGCCAGCAAAATTTATGGAAGAAATGAAATACGATATGGGGGGATCTGCAGTTGTTGTTGGATTAATGAAAACGCTTGCACTAAGAAAAGCAAAAGTAAATGCCGTCGGAGTAGTTGGGCTTGTTGAAAATATGCCCGGAGCAAATGCCCAGAGACCCGGGGATATAGTTAAATCTTATTCCGGTAAAACAATTGAAGTTTTAAATACTGATGCAGAAGGTAGATTAGTTTTAGCAGATGCGCTTTCATATACGGAGAAAAAATTTCAACCTAAGTTTATAATTGATTTAGCCACTTTAACTGGGGCTATTATAATGGCTTTAGGCCAAGAGTACGCAGGACTTTTTTCAAACAATGATAAGCTTTGCAAACAATTATTTAATATTGGTAATTCTATTAATGAAAAAGTTTGGAGACTACCATTACATGAAAATTATGACAAATTAATGAATTCGAAATATGCAGATGTACAAAATATTAATTATTCCGGTGGGGCGGGATCAATTACTGCAGCTCAATTTTTACAAAGATTTATTCAAAATAAAACTCCATGGGTTCACTTGGATATTGCTGGTATGGCTTTTTCTAAAAAAGCGTCGAATATCAATACAGGTGGCGCTACGGGTTTTGGTGTCAGATTGTTAAATGATTTAATTAAAAATTTTTACGAGTAGTTAATTATTTCTATGATTGAGCAAACGTTATCAATAATAAAGCCAGATGCTGTTGAAAGAAACTTGGTTGAAACGATTAAAAAAAAATTCTCTCAGGAAAAATTAAAAATTTTAAAAAGCAAAAAAATACAAATTTCTAAAGACGAAGCTGCAGAGTTTTATAAAATACATCAAACAAAGCCTTTTTACGATAGACTCTGTAATTATTTGTCATCGGGTCCAATCGTAGTTATGGTCTTGGAAGGAGAAAATGCTATAAAGGAAAACAGAAGAATAATGGGATCAACTAATCCAAAAGAGGCTGCAGAGGGCACTATTAGAAAGCTGTATGGAATTTCTATAGACAAAAATTCAGTCCACGGTTCTGATAGCACTGATAATGCCAAACAAGAAATAAATTTTTTTTTTAAAATTAATTGAGATTATAAATTTTTCTTATAGCTATTGCGTAGGCTTTATATTCTTCAACTTGAACCTTTTTTTTTAATTTTTCTACAGTTTCAGCATTAGCAATATGAACTCTTTTTTTAATTATAATTTTTCCACTATCTAATTTTTCGTTTACATAATGGACTGTACATCCAAAAAGCTTATCGCCTTTTTCTATAGCTCTTTTGTATGTATTTAAACCTTTGTATTTAGGTAATAACGACGGATGTATATTGACAATTTTACCATTAAAATTTCTAATAAAATTTTTAGTTAATACTTTCATAAATCCCGCTAGACAAATTAAATCTATTTTTCTATTACGTAGCTCTTTTATCGCTATTTTTTCAAATTGATCCCTTGTTTGATTTATAATTTTGTGCGGTATAGAGAATTTTTTTGCAAAATATATTCCCTTAGCACTTTTGTTATTCGATATAATTAAATTTATATTAATGGGAAAATTATAATCCCTTGAATAATTTATAATTGATTTCAAGTTTGTTCCAGCGCCAGATATAAAAACACAAGCTCTTTTTTTTACCATTTTATCTTTCCGAATAATTTTATTTTACTAGAAGATTTTGAAATATAACCAATTTCATAAGGTTGAAACTTTTTTTTAAAACATTTTTTTATTTTATAGATTTTTTTTTTATCTGCTATCAAACAAAAACCTACACCACAATTAAACGTTCTTAACATTTCGTTGTCAGAAATATTTTGTTTTTTAAGCCATTTGAAAATTTTAAGCACCTTAATTTTTGATAAATTTATATTTACCGTTAAATTATCTGGAACAGATCTTGTTATATTTCCAGTTATACCGCCTCCAGTGATATTTGCGGATGCATGAATAAGTTTCTTTTTAACGAGATTTAAAATTTCTTTTGTGTAAATTTTTGTTGGAATCAATAATTCTTTTTTAAGAAATTTATTAATTTTATAATTTTTTATAACTTTCCTAACTAGTGAAAAACCATTTGAATGAAGTCCGTTCGATGGTACAGCTAATATTATATCGTTTATCTTTACTTTTTTTTCAGTAAGAATTTTTTTTTTGGATACAATACCCACCGAAAAACCCGCTAAGTCAAATTTATTTTTTTCATATGTTCCAGGCATTTCAGCCGTTTCTCCACCCACAAGAATACAATCGGCAATTTTGCATCCTTTTATTATTCCTCGAATAATAGAATTCATTTTACTTAAATTGATTTTTCCAGTTGCAATGTAATCCAAAAAAAATAATGGTTTCGCGCCCTGAACAATTAAATCATTTATAGACATTGCTACCAGGTCTATACCTATGGTATCAAATTTATTAAATTGATTTGCAATTTCTAATTTTGTACCAACACCATCTGTGCTTGAGACCAACAAGGGGTCTTTAATTTTAAAATTATTGATGTCAAAGACCGAAGCAAATCTGCCAATATTGTTTTTGTTTAATCTACTTATTTTTTTTTTAAAGGCTCGTTTTGAATATTTTGTAATATATTTCGTAAATTTTTCTGCTGTTTCAATATTTACACCACTTTTTTTATAACTATTTTTTGTTTTTTTCATGAATAAAATGATAATTAGATAACTTATGAAAAAACTTATTTTTTTATCTTTAATAATATTATTTTTAACAAAAACTCAAAATGTTTTCGCAAAAATAGACACTTTTACTGTTGATAATATTACAGTTGTGGGGAAAATGAACAGTAATAATTACAGAGAAAAGTATTTACAAGTTGCTTTTAAAAAAAGCTTTGAAAATTTAACAAATAATATACTTAAAAAAAAAGATCAAAAAAAGTTGTTAAGCACTGATCTAAAAACAATAAAATCTCTTATTGAAAATTACCAAATTATTCAAGAAGAAATTTTAGACGATATTTATACTATTAAAGTATCAATGACATTCAATAGAGATCTTGTGAATCAATTTTTTCGTAAAAAAAATATTACATATTCCGAGGTTACAAAATTAGAATTACTTGTCTTTCCAATTTTAATTTTAGATTCAGAATTACAAGTCTTTTCTCAAAATAAATTTTTTAAGGAATGGAATGAACAAAAAGATTTTGAAAATATAAATTTTATTTTGCCCGTTGAAAATGTTGATGACATTGAATTCATAAAAAATAATTTACAATTTTTAGAGGAAATTGATTTAAGCGCACTTGTTGATAATTATGAAATAAAAAATAGCGCTATTTTAATTTTCAGATATGATGAAGGGGAATTAAATGTTTTTTTTAAGGTCGATTTCAAGGGTGCGGAGAAAGCTACAAGAGTTAAATTTATAGTGGAAGATTTAACAAATAAAGAGGTTAGGGCAGATATAATAAAAAGTTTAAAGAATAATATCAATGATTTTTGGAAAGGAGAGCACTTAATTGATATTTCAGCGCCTTCATATTTAACTTTTAAAATCAAGATTGAAAAACCAGAAACTTTGAAAAATGTAATTAAAAGAATAACAAAAATTAATTTAATTGACAGTTATATAGTTCGAGAACTAAGTAAAAACTCAGCTAAAATAAACATAAAATATTTTGGAAAAATAAAAAATTTGCAAGATGAGCTTACCGATAATGGATTTGAGTTTAAAATTTTACACAATGAGTGGAATTTATCTTTAGCTAGTTAAAATGTCAGAACAACTAATTTTTAAGTTTCCTTTTAAAAAAAATTATTTAAGCCAAGATTTTTATGTGTCAAAAAATAATTTTCATGCTTTTAAATTGATCGAAAGCTGGCCGAAATGGCCATGTAGGTTAGTGAACATTTATGGACCAAGTGGTTGTGGAAAAACACATTTAATAAATATTTTGAAAGGTAAAATTAATTGCATAATAATCGCAGCCAATAAAATTAACACTAAAACTCTAGATCAATATAAAATTAAAGAATGTTTAATTGTTGATAATTTTAAAAATGATATAGATGAAAAACTACTTTATTCAATAATTAATATGGCGCTACAAGATAATAAGTATTTAATAATCAGTTCATTGACCGCCTTAAAAAATTTTAAAATTAAATTAAAAGACTTAAGCTCCAGATTTACAAGTTTTGTTGATATTGGAATTGACTTACCAACAGATGATTTGTTAAGAGTAATATTGGAAAAAAATTTTTCAGATAAACAAATCAAAATTAGTGAAAAAAATATAGAATATATTTTAAAAAATATTGATAGATCTTATGAAAGGGTAAACACTTTTGGTAGTTTTATTGATGATTTGTCTCTGAGCAAAGCACAACCAATTAACTTGCAATTAATAAAAAAAGTTTTAGACAAATTAAGTTTATAAAAAAATATTTATGAATAAATTTAGAACCCATAATTGTTCAGAACTGACCGAAAAAGATATTGGAAAAAATATAAGATTATCAGGCTGGATACATAGAAAAAGAGATCACGGAAATTTGCTTTTTTTAGATATCAGGGATCATTTTGGAATAACACAGTGTGTTATTGAAAATAAAGATAAGAATTTTAAGATTCTAGAAAAGTTAAAACCGGAATCTGTTATTTTAGTAGCCGGAGATGTTGTTAAAAGATCGAAGGATACTGAAAACAAAGAATTGAAAACAGGTTTAATTGAAGTTGCAATTAAAAACATTGAAATTCTTTCTGAGGCCAGTGAATTACCTATGCCAGTTTTTGGAGAACAAGAGTATCCGGAAGATATAAGATTAAAATATAGATTTATTGATCTAAGACGAAAAGAAATGCATGAAAATATTCAACTTCGATCTAAAATTCTATCTTTTATAAGAAAAAAAATGCTTGAAAATAATTTTTTAGAATTTCAAACTCCAATTTTAACTGCTTCTAGCCCCGAAGGTGCTAGAGATTTTTTAGTTCCAAGTCGTCTTCACCCAGGGAAATTTTATGCCCTACCTCAAGCTCCTCAACAATTTAAGCAAATGGTTATGATATCTGGTTTTGACAGATACTTTCAGATAGCTCCTTGTTTTAGAGATGAAGATGGGAGAGCTGATCGAAGTCCTGGAGAGCATTATCAACTAGATATGGAGATGGCTTTTGTAGAACAAGACGATGTATTTAAAGTTGTTGAACCAATCTTTTATGATTTGTTCATAAAATTTGGAAAGGGAAAAAAAGTAAACAAACATCCATTTCCCAGGATTACTTATAAGGAGTCTTTAGAAAAATATGGAACAGATAAACCAGATTTAAGAAATCCTATTGAATTAGTTGATGTAACAAAAATTTTTGAATCAGACGATGTTAAATTGAAAATATTCAAAGAAATAATTAGAAAAAAAGGAATTGCCAAAGCCATTCCAGTAAAAAACACATCTTCTAAACCAAGAAGTTTTTTTGATAATTTAAATAATTGGGCAATTGCAGAAGGGGCAAGTGGCATGGCCTATATTACATTTGAAAAAAGTAAAAATAAAATTATTGGAAAAGGGCCAATCTCAAAATTTTTTTCTGAAAAAGCTATATTGGAATTAATAAAAACTTGTAAAATAAGCGAGCAGGACTCTATTTTTTTTGTATGTAACGAAGCTACTGAAGCCATAAAATTTTCAGGTATAGCAAGGCAAAAAATTGGAGAAGAATTAAAGTTAATTGATAATACAAATTTTAGTTTTTGCTGGATTATTGATTATCCAATGTATCAATATGACGAAAAGGAAAAAAAAATTGATTTTAGCCACAATCCCTTTTCTATGCCACAAATTAATATAAAGGATTTTGACAAGTCAGATCCTTTGAAAATTTTAGCCTATCAATACGATCTTGTTTGCAATGGATATGAATTATCATCAGGAGCAATTAGAAATCATATACCGGAATATTTATTCAAGGTTTTTAATAAGGTTGGTTACTCAAAATCAATGGTAGAAAAAAATTTTTCAGGAATGATAAAGGCACTTTCTTATGGTGCTCCGCCTCACGGTGGCATGGCTCCAGGAATTGACCGGATCGTAATGCTTTTGGCTGACAAAAAAAACATCAGAGAGGTTACCTTATTTCCCATGAATCAAAACGCTGAAGATCTGCTAATGGAGGCTCCATCCGAAGTTACCGAAAAGCAGCTTAAAGAATTAAATATTAAAATTATTAAGAAATAGTCAGGTTTTACTTTTACTTTTTAAATTAATTCTAACATCGCTTAAATCAACTAATTTGTCCTGGTAATTACTTCTAACAAATCCTTTGCTAGTAATATTTTTTACAATTTTTAGAAATTGATCGTCTTCATCATCTTCTTTTTTCACTTCTATATTTGAACCACTTATACTCGGGGTGTGAGCCAATTCTTCTTTACCCAAGTAAGAGATTGCCAATTCTCTAAAAATATAATCTAAAATTGAAGTAGCACTTAAAATTCTATCGTTTCCATAAACTTTTCCTGATGGTTCAAATTTTGTGTCCAAGAATGCGTCAACAAATTCTTCCAAAGGTACTCCGTATTGCAATCCTAATGAGATAGCTATTGCAAAATTATTAGTTAAAGCTTTAACTAACTCACCTTCTTTATGTGTGTCTATAAAAATCTCTCCAATTTTTCCATCATCATATTCTCCAGTATGTAAATAAATTTTATGATCCCCAACAGTCGCTTTTTGAATGTATCCTTTTCTTCTATCTGGCATTTGAAATCTTTTCTCGGAACCTTTGGTTTTATATTCCTTTCTATCTTGCAAAGTTTTTCTTAAAATCTCATTCTGAATAATTTTTGGACTTTCTTTTTCTAAATTATGATCAATTCTTAAATTATCTTTTAAATCAAGTTTTTTACCCTTTCTATTATCACCGCTCTTTTTGGTTTTTCTGTTATTAACTGTAACATTTATAATTTCTACTTTTCCGTCTTTTCTATTGTCGATATTAGACAGTTCTTTTTCATTAAGTTCGTCCAACTCATGTATTATTTTGAAAGCGCATGTGTAGTGAGTTTCAACTAAAAATTTTGACATAATTCTTCCTTAGTTTATTGAAAGTAATAGGGTTTAAGATATATATCATATTTGGTATGTGTCTATGTTATTATAATACAATTTGAAATTGTGTGGATTTTAAAATTAATATAAAAAAATGATAAAACAAATTTTTACCTGGTGGCATTCTCAAACAATAGGAACTTTTTTATATACAATTTTTTTTGGAAAATTAGTTGGAAGAGACGAATCAGGAAATAAATATTATGAGAATAGAAAAAAAGATAAAAGATGGGTTGTCTACAAGGGAGAGATAAATGCATCTAAAATAACATCGGATTGGCATTCTTGGATTCATTATACTAGCAATATCAAACCAGTAGAGAAAAATTATAATAAATATCCGTGGCAAAAACCTCATTTAGAAAATAAAACCGGAACTAACGAATCATATAAACCCAATAAAATTTCAAAAAAAAGCAAAGATTTTAAAAAATATGAAACTTGGAAACCTTAGTTTTGTTATCTCTATTTTGTTAATTTTTTTTAATTTCACATACCTTGATTCTCAGGAAAAGGTGAATTTACAGGATTTACAACCAACATTTGAAGAAGAAACTGATGCTATAGATCCAGAAAAAGATGGTCAAATTTCAAAAATAAAATCAAAAAAAAAAACAGATATCGGTACAAGCGAAACAGTTGTAAAATTTAGAGCTTTAGATAAAATTACTGCTAAGACCTCAGATATATCCATAGTAGTTGGAAAGAAAAAAAGAGTTGGACATTTGGAAATTTTACCTAAAAAATGTGCAAAATCTCAGGGAGGAAATAACAAGGGAGTAGTAGCATATATACAGGTAAAAGATTTATCAGAGAAGAGAGATGATAAGGTTTTTGTATTTAATGGATGGACGTTTTCATCAAGTCCTTTCCTAAGAGAATTTGATCATCCGGTCTATGACTTGTGGTTAACAGGTTGTGAAAACATATAAAAATGAAGTATTCAGATATAACAAAACTTAAACACTTAGCTCAGGACAAGAAGTCAAGATCAG
Source organism: Pelagibacteraceae bacterium (assembly GCA_017640245.1). GTDB lineage: Bacteria > Pseudomonadota > Alphaproteobacteria > Pelagibacterales > Pelagibacteraceae > Anoxypelagibacter > Anoxypelagibacter denitrificans. The sequence goes on along the minus strand of JAGFWA010000016.1, from coordinate 5,138 downwards.
CTAATCCTGCAATCGTGAGAGCCTCTACCGTTTTTTTTAAAACCATGCAGGAGCTTATTAAGCATGAAAAGTTAGTAAAAAAAGACAAGAAGGTAGATTTTTATGAATATGGACGAGGAGGGAGTCAAACAACAATAGCATTAGAAAATTTTATCGCAGAGCTAGAGGGGGCACACCGTGTTTTCTTAACGCCTACAGGATTTGCTGCTATTGCCCTATCAATCATGAGTTTTTGTAGGCCCGGAGATGAAATTATTGTTACAGACGCGTGTTATCATCCCACTCGAAAGATTACATCAGAACTGCTTAAAGAATTTGAGGTTAAGACTCAATTCTACAACCCTGATGATTTTGAAAGTCTTAAAGAAAAAGTTACAGAAAAAACAAAAATGATATTTGTAGAAAACCCAGGTAGTAGTACTTTTGAATTTCAAGACTTATCGAAAATTATTCAGTTAGCAAAAAAAAATAACATTATTACAGCCATAGATAACACTTGGGGTACTCCATTATTTTTCAAACCTTTAAAACTAGGATTTGACATATCAATTTCTTCTGCAACAAAATATTTTTCAGGACATTCGGACGTTATGCTTGGAACAGTAGCGGTAAATAAAAAGATATATTCAAAGGTAGAGTTTTATAATCGTCTTGCTGGTTATAGAGTCTCTGCAGATGATGCTTATTTAGTCCTAAGAGGATTAAGAACTTTAGATGTTAGACTAGAAAGACATCAAAAAAATACCAAGCAAATTATCAATTTTTTAAGAAAAGAGAAAAAAATTAAAGAAGTTCTTTATCCATATAAAAAAGGTACAAAAAATTATAAAAACTGGAAAAAATACTATTCAGGGGCAACAGGTTTGCTTTCTGTCATCATTCAAAGCAAAAGTAAAAATTCAGTTTTTAAATTTGTCAACTCACTTAAATTATTTGGGATAGGGCAAAGTTGGGGAGGCTTTGAAAGTTTGGCGCTGTATCAAAAAATTCAAAGAATATATAGAAAATATATTAAAAAAAATCATCATATTGTAAGACTACACATTGGCCTAGAAGATCCGAGTGAATTGATTGCAGATTTAAAACAAGCTTTAAAAAAAATAAAATGAGTCAAACAAAGTTTTTTCCAAGCAAATTAGCTTTGATTACTCTTTTATCTGCTTGTGGGATTGTGGCAGTTTCCATGGGGCTTCGTCAAACCTTTGGTTTATTTTCTGATTTTTTTGTTAAAGATTTACAATGTACCGTTACTCAATTTGGTTTAGCCATCGGAATACAGATGTTGATGTGGGGAATGTTTGCGCCTATTTTTGGTGCCATGGCAGATAAAATAGGTGGAAATAAAGTTACGATCATAGCATTTATTTTCATGGCTCTTGGAATTTATTTGCTTTATTCCGGACCTAACACAGGTATTTTTTTTCAAATTAACCTTGGATTATTAGTTGGCATCGGTCTTGGGGGAACAGCGATAAGCGTTCAAATAGCTGAGGTTGGTAAACACTTTCCTAATCAAACAAGAGGTCTTGCTATTGGGATTGTTGTAGCGACGGCGTCTATAGGTTATTTTTTCTCTCCACTGTATACAAAATTTGCTTTATCAGCATATGGTTGGGAAAAGACACTACAGACTTTTTTGTATTTTATTATTTTTGGCATGATTGCGGCTATTTTTCTTTTTCCAGTTAAAAAAGATAACACAACAAACAATGTTAAAGTAAATGAACAAACAATTGGCGAGGCATTAAAAGAGGCATTCAATCACAAAGGTTTTATACTTTTGATATTTGGTTTTTTCGTTTGCGGATTTAATATTACTTTGGTCGCAGCGCATATACCTGGATATATGCAAGAAAGAGGTTTTGAAGCATGGACAGCTTTTGCAATTTTGTCGTTAATAGGTTTTTTTAATATTTTTGGTACATTAACCTTTGGATTTTTGTCTGGAAAATATAGTAAGAAAATACTGTTGAGCATTTTATATTTTTCACGTGGAATAGTGCTAATTTTATTTTTATTTCTGCCTCCCTCTCCTTACACAGCTCTTGGTTTTGGTGTTCTTTATGGCTATCTTTGGCTTGCTACTATACCGCCAACTAATGGTATTATTTCTCAGATTTTTGGAACCAAATATTTAGCTACGCTATATGGAATTGTATTTTTTAGCCATCAAATAGGCGGTTTTTTAGGAGCTTATCTAGGAGGATATTTTTTTGATAAATACGGTTCTTATGATTACGCATTTTACTTATCGATTGGACTTTCTTTTTTTGCCACCCTTGTACACTTGCCCATAGATGAAAAGCCTGTTATGAGAATTTCTGTTACTTAAAATTATTAAGCGCTTTATTTAGTAGGAAGATTATTTGAAGAAGGATCCTTATCTAGAAAAACTTTATCACTCGAAAAAACCGTTTATCATTTACAAAGTGAAAAATGGGTATGATTTATTTACAGATTTTTCAGAAAAAATAATTCTTCATAACAAAAATATAGATAATTTTTTTAAAAAAATTAGAAAACTTAAAAAATTTAGATCTTCAAATAAATTTTGTAGCATGTACATCGGATTTTTTGGATATCAATTGTTATGTAATTTAATTCATGTCAAAGTACCCAAACAGAAAAATTCCCATTTTCCGATGGGAATTTTTTATAAACCGGAAACAGTTATCAAAATAAGAAAAAATATCACAATTAGGAGCTCATTGAAGAATTTTAGAAATTTATTTGAAAATAAAATTTTTAACCAAACAAGAATTTTGAGTCCGTTTAAAATCAATATTGACATCAATAGATACAAAAATATTTTTAATCAATTTTCAAAAAACCTAAGAGAAGGAAAGACCTATCAAATAAAAATATGTACAAAATATAAAAATAAATCCACCATAGATCCAGTTTCAATGTTTTGGAAATTGATGAAAACAAATGCTTCACCCGAGTCTTTTATGATAAGAGATAACAATTATTGTATTGTTAGCTGCTCACCAGAAACTTTAATTGAAAAGAAAGGGAAATTTATTACAACAAAACCTATAGCCGGAACATTAAGAAAAACAAAAAATACGAATATCAGAAAGGCTTATTCTTTTTTCAAAAACAACATCAAAGAGACAAAAGAGCATAATATGATCGTAGATATGGAAAGAAGCGATCTTTCAAAAATCTGCAAATATAACACAGTAAAAATTTCAAAATTGAAATATGTAGAAGAATACAGACATCTTTATCATTATGTTTCTGCAATTAAAGGTGAATTAAAAAAGAATCTTACAACAAAAGATATTATTACAGCTATGATGCCAGGCGGATCTGTTATCGGTTGTCCCAAAATAAGCACTTTAAATCTATTAAATCGACAAGAAAAAGAGAGTCGTAATATCTATACTGGTGCTTTTGGATACATTAACTCAGAATTAGATATGAGATTTAATAATATAATTCGCACTATTATAAATTTCAAAGGTTCATCAGAAATAGCAGTTGCCAGCGGTGTAGTTATTGATAGTACGGCAAAAAAAGAATTTAATGAAAATTATATTAAGGCCAAGTCTTTAATAAATTTATTTTGATAATGATTTATCTTATTGATCACCGAGATTCATTCACTTTTAATCTTGAGCATCTCTTATCTAATTATGACGATGTTTTTGTTTCAAATTATTTTGAAATTGATAATATAAAAATTGCACATTCAAATTTAATCGTTTTTTCCTCTGGACCAGGAACTCCAGAAAACTATCCTCAAACTTCCCGTATCTATAAAAAATTTAAAGGAAAAAAGAAAATATTAGGCATTTGTCTTGGATTTCAGCAAATTTTGTATAATGAAAAAGGACGAATAATTCGTCAAAACAAAATTTATCATGGGCATCAATCAAAGATTAAGGTTTTGAAATCAAGCGTTTTATTCAAACCTAATCAATCTTTTAAAGTGGGGAGATATCATTCTTTGAAGTTAAAAGAACCTTATTATTCAAAAGAAACTTTGATAACTATGCGTTGTATGGAAACGAGAGTTGCGATGGCAATTGAAAATAAAAAAGATAAAATTTATGGTTTTCAATTTCATCCTGAATCCTTTTTGACGGAAAATGGAAAATATATTATTCAAAAAATCCTATCAGCTTGATAGTTACAAGGAAGTTAAATTTGATGATCTTTGGAATGAGAAGGGGATTTTTACCACTATAAGAATTTTAGGGAAACCGTACAGATGTATATTATTAAAACAGCACTTAAAAAATCTTAATAAATCCTTAAAAAAAATTAAAATTTATAAATCTATAGGATTAAATGTTTTTAAAAGTATCACCAGTAATTTGCTTAATAACAAATATAAATACGATCATTTATTAAGAATTGCTGTTAGTTCAAATTTACTATCATTGTCTTTAAGAATTAGGCCTAAACCAAAAAAAATTTTTAAGGGATACATAGTTGATTATAAAAGACCAAACTTTAAATTGAAAAATCTAAACTATCAGAAAATATTGAACTACATACGCTCTATAAATACAAAATACGAAGAAATAATATTAACAAAAAAAAATTTTATATTAGAAGGGTGTACGACCAATTTACTACTCGTTAAAAATAAAAATCTTTATATGCCCAAAGAAGGTTTCTACCCAGGAGTTACGTTAAAGTTTTTTCAACAACACTTAAAGGGCAGAATAATTAAAAAAGATATTAATATTAAAGAACTTGGTAATTATGATGAGATTATTTTAGTAGGATCAGGAAAAGGCGTGGTATCACTTTACAAAATAGAAAAATTAAAATGGAAAAGAAAGCAAGATTTTTTTTTCAAAAAGATGCTAAATATATACAGCAAATACTTAAATTCAATTAAATATGAGGCAAACTAATAATTATGCTTTTGATTTTTATTTAATATTTAATGCTGTCATAGGATCCAATCTCGTGCCAAACCAGTTAAGCCTCACATCTAGATGAGCTCCCGTTGCCCTTCCCGTAGATCCGACTGTTCCAATAATATCTCCCTGTTTTACTTTTTGTCCTTTTTTAACAAATAGTTTTTCCATATGCATGTACAATGTGGAGATCCCATGACCATGATCAAAAATTAAAGTTCCACCAGTGTAAAATAAATCAGGTTCGACTAAAGTAAC
>JAGFWA010000015.1 GCA_017640245.1 Pelagibacteraceae bacterium | reverse complement strand
AATTTAAGCAAAATTAGTAAAAGTAATATTTATGTTTCCATTACTGGAATAGCTGGACCTAGAGGTGGAACTAAAAAAAAACCTGTAGGCTTAGTTTATGTGGGTATAAAAAAAGGGAATAAAATTAAGATACACAAATACTTATTTAAAAACAAAGGACGTTCTTACATTCAAAAAGCTACCGTTAGAAAATCTTTAGGATTAATTTTAAACATTCTTAAATAATTGAATTGCCCTTTTTTCGAAGGCCTCTGTTATATTTTTCAACCCTTGATTAAAAGATTTTTTCATAATCATATTATAAAAAATATTTTTTATTTCAAAATCTATAATAAAATCAACCTCGCTCTGATTATTAATTTCTCTTATATTCCATTCATTTTTAAGGTGTTTTAAAGGACCCCCCAGGCTGGTAACAATAATCTTATCTTTCTCTTTATAATATGTAACGTGGCTTTTATAAGTTTGATTTAGAAATTTTTTTCCAATTGTTAGATCAGCTTCCATTACTATCATGTCTTCCCTGTCATCTTTTTTATGAATTTTTCCACTTATGCACCACGGAACAAATTCTGGATATTTTTCAATATCCAAAATCATATTAATGAGATGGTTTTTTTTACAAGGAATAATTTTTTTTATTGAAGCGTTTGGCATATTGTTTGCTCATCTTTCTTATTCTTTAATTTTTTAAAATCCTCATCGGCATGATAAGAAGATCTTGTTAATGGAGATGATGCAACTAATAAAAAACCTTTTGATAGAGCAATGTTTTTTAACTCTTTAAATTCATCGGGACGATAATATCTTTGAAGCGGATAATGTTTCGGTGAAGGTTGAAGGTATTGACCAATTGTCAAAAAATCTACATTGGCTGTTCTTAAATCGTCCATGACTTGTAATATTTCATTTTTTTTTTCACCAAGACCCACCATGAGACCTGATTTGGTAAAAATATTTGGCTTTAATGACTTAACAGATTCTAACAATTTAATTGAAGCAAAATATCTAGAACCTGGTCTAACATTTAAATATAAACTAGGAACTGTCTCTATATTGTGATTAAAAACATCAGGCTCTGCCTCAAGAACTTTCTTAAAAGAATTTCCCTTTTTTAAAAAATCTGGCGTTAATACTTCTATTGTCGTATTGAGATTGACTTTTTTTATTTCCATCACAACCATTTTAAAATGGCTGGCCCCTCCATCATTAAGATCATCTCTATCAACTGAAGTAATGACCACATGTTTCAAATTAAGTTCTTTCACTGCAGAAGAAATTTTGTGGGGTTCAAGGAGGTCTAATTTATTTGGTTTTCCAGTCTTAACGTTACAAAATGCACAACCTCTTGTACAAGTATCTCCCATAATCATAAATGTTGCATGTTTCTTGCTCCAACACTCGGTAATATTGGGACAATTAGCTTCTTGGCAAACAGTATTAAGTTTATTTTTATTTACAATTTCTTTAGTTTTAAAAAAAGTTTGTGTGTCCAAAATTTTTGATCTTATCCAGGTAGGTTTTCTTTTAATAGGATTTATTGGTTTGTTTACCTTTTCTGGATGTCTTGGTTTAGTCATTCAATTTAATTAATATTTCTTCCTTGTGTCCAAACTTTAACTTATCTCTAATCAAGGTATCTACAAAATCAAAATTTAAATTATCAGAAAGAAGTTTATTTTTATGTTCAGTTCTTTCTAATTCTTGAGTAAGAAAAATTTGTTTCTCATTTAATTCCTTTTGCACTTCCTTTTTTTCAAAATATGAAAGTAAACCCCGATTTCCGTCAAGAAGGTTAATTAATATGTACAATAGTAAAAATATATTTAAAAAAAGTATCTTTTTTCTTTTTATAACTTCCAAGAAACGCATAATTAGATCTTAGCCATTTTTGCAGAATTGCCAAGTTCCTCTTCGATCCTCAATAGTCTGTTATATTTAGACACCCTCTCAGATCTTGCTAGAGAACCGGTTTTAATTTGAGAGGAATTTGTCCCAACTGCCAAATCAGCTATAAAGGTATCTTCTGAGTCGCCAGATCGATGTGAGATAATAGTTTTAAAACCACTTTTGTGAGCCAAATTAATTACCTCCATTGTTTCCGTAAGAGTGCCTATTTGATTGGGTTTAATTAATATTGCGTTTGCTGCCTTTTCTTTTATGCCTTTATTTAATCTTTCTTTATTAGTTGCAAACAGATCATCTCCAACAATTTGGATGTTATTGGTTTTCATAAACGTCGTCCAAGACTTCCAGTCATCCTCTGCAAATGGATCTTCTATAGATTTAATGGGATATTTTTTAATTAATTCAGAATAGTAATCTATTGTTTTTGGCTCATCCAGTTCATTAGCAGCTACATCTAAACAAATTGAAACGTCATCACCTGGTTTAAAACCAGATTTTTCAATTGCATTTATTATTGTTTTAATTGCTTCTTCAGTACTTTTTAAATTTGGAGCAAATCCACCTTCGTCACCGACGTTAGTAGTGTCAAGCATTCCTTTTAAATTTTGAATTACTAAAAAACCTCTTCTAATAGCCTCGGAAAACGAGTTTGTTTTTTCAGGGCGTATCATAAACTCTTGAATATCTAAATTGTTATTCGCATGAACACCACCATTTATAATATTTAAAAGTGGTATTGGTAGCTGAATGCTTTTAGAGTTTCCTAAATATTTATACAAAGAGGTATTTTTCTCTATCGCTGCTAGCTTACACGAGGCTATTGAAACAGCTAAAATTGCATTAGCACCAAGTTTTTTCTTTTGTTCGGTACCATCTAAGTCTATTAAAGTTTTGTCTATCTTTGCTTGATCACTACTATTAATATTTTGTAGAGCTTTTGTTATTGGACCATTTATATTTTCAACTGCTTTAAAAACACTTTTGCCTAGATAATTTTTATTATCTTTATCTCTTAATTCATAAGCTTCGTGGGTACCTGTTGATGCTCCTGAAGGAACTATTGCTAAAGCATGATGTCCGTCGTCTGAAAAAACTTCGGCTTCTACGGTTGGATTTCCTCTGCTATCAAAAACCTGTCGGCCTTTGATCTTTTTAATTTTTGCCATTCTTTATTAATTTATCAATTGTAACCAATTGTTGTAACAAGCTGGGCATTTTTGATAATGGAACCATGCTGGGACCATCTGACGGTGCATTATCTGGATCTGGATGTGTTTCTATAAAAACTGCGGCAACACCCACAGCGATTGCTGCACGTGCAAGATACTCCACAAACTCTCTCTGTCCTCCACTTTTATCTCCCATGCCACCGGGTTGTTGAATTGAATGTGTTGCGTCAAAAACTACTGGATAACCATTTTTTGCCATGATAGGCAACGATCTCATGTCGGACACTAAAGTATTGTAACCAAAACTTGCTCCTCTCTCTGTAACTAAAATATTTGTATTTCCTGAATCGGCAATTTTTTTTGTTACGTTAATCATATCCCAAGGAGCTAGAAACTGCCCTTTTTTAACATTTATAACTTTTCCTGTTTTAGCGGCGGCAATTAATAAATCAGTTTGTCTACACAAAAAAGCTGGTATCTGTAAAACATCAACGTGTTTTGAAACAACCGCACACTGTTCTGCTGTATGAACATCTGTTAAAACTGGTACTCCCACATCTTTTCGAATTTTATCAAAAACCGGAAGAGATTTTTCAAGACCAGCTCCCCTTTTTCCTTTTAGACTGGTTCTGTTAGCTTTATCAAAAGATGTTTTATAAATAAGACCTATGCCAAGCTTTTCCGTAATCTTTTTTAATTCAGAAGCAACATCCAATGCATGTTTTTCGTTCTCCAATTGACACGGGCCTGCTATCAAAGTGAATGGACTTGTATTTGAAATATTTAGTTTTCCGCATTTAACTAATTTGCTCTCCATTAGTTTTTTCTCCTATTGCTACCCGCAGCCTTAATAAAAGAAGAAAATAATGGGTGTGGTGTAAAAGGTCTTGATTTAAATTCGGGATGAAACTGAACACCAATAAACCAAGGATGATCTCTTAATTCAATTATTTCAGGAAGTGTTCCGTCTGGAGACAAAGCAGAAAAAATTAGTCCTTTTTTTTCAAAATCATTTTTATATTTTATATTCACTTCATACCTGTGTCTGTGTCTTTCTTTAATTTTATTTTCAGAATATATTTTAGATATCAAAGAATTATTCTTTAATACAGCATCGTATAAACCTAATCTCATCGTTCCACCTAAATTCTTCTCGCTTCCTTTAATTCTTTTCTTTCCTTTTTGCCACTCCTCAAGCAATCCAACAACTGATGTACAATTATTTCCAAACTCACTAGTAGAAGCATTTTTGATATTCAATAAATTCCTAGCAGCCTCAATAACTGCCATTTGCATACCAAAGCAAATACCAAAGAAAGGTATATGATTCAATCTTGCATATTTTATGGCAGCAATTTTACCTTCACTGCCTCTTTTTCCAAAACCTCCCGGAATAAGAACGCCCGCTACATCTTTTAATAATGTTTTTATGTTTTCGGGTTTTAAATTTTCTGAGTCTATTCTTTTTAAGTTAACCTTTAAGTTATTTGATATGCCTCCGTGAATTAATGCTTCATCAAGTGACTTGTAAGCATCTTTGAGATTAACATACTTCCCTATAATACCTATGTTCACATCTCTTTTTGGGTTAAGAACTTTTGTTGTAATATTTTTCCATTTACTGAGGTCAGGTGATTTTTTGTTCTTAATATTAAAGTGTGATAAAACTCGATCGTCTAGTTTCTCTTTGTGAAAGCTAATTGGCGCCTCATATATCGTCCTTACATCAACGGTTTCAATAACATTATCTATGGGAACGTTGCAAAATAAAGATATTTTTTTTCTTTCTGCTTTTGGAATTTCTCTTTCTGATCTACAAATTATTATGTCTGGCTGAATACCTAGGCTTCTTAACTCTTTAACAGAATGTTGTGTTGGTTTGGTTTTAAGCTCTCCAGATGCTTTGAGGTAAGGAACTAAAGTTAAATGAATAAACAAACTGTTCTTTTTTCCTATATCGTTAGAAAATTGTCTAATCGCTTCAAGAAAAGGTAAACTTTCTATGTCCCCAACAGTTCCACCAATTTCACAAATAATAAAATCTTCATTTTTTACATTATGAGATATAAATTTCTTTATACGATCAGTGACATGAGGAACAACTTGAACGGTTCCACCTAAATAATCTCCTCTTCTTTCTTGCTTAATTATATCGCTGTAAATACCACCAGTTGTTATGTTGTCTGATTGTGTAGCAGAAATTCCTGTAAATCTTTCATAATGACCTATGTCTAAATCTGTTTCGGCACCATCGTCCGTTACAAAAACTTCCCCGTGTTGAAAAGGATTCATGGTTCCTGGATCAACATTTAAATATGGATCTAATTTTCTAATTCTAACTTTAAAACCCCTTAGCTGTAGCAAAGCTGCTAGAGAAGCAGAAGAGAGTCCTTTACCTAGTGATGAAACCACGCCGCCAGTGACAAAAACATATCGCGCCATGGAAGGATATTATATATATTTTTTACTACAAAATAAAGTCTATTTTTCTGAATCTGGAATTTGTGGTGAATCTAAATCTTTTTTTTCTTCTATTTTTTCAATAACTGACTGTGTCTCTTGTAAATCGCCTCTAGAGATAACTACAAGTAAGATACTAGAGATGATAAATAAAGCTGCAATAATACCGGTTGATTTAGTTAAAAAACTTCCAACAGCTCTGGTTGATGCAAAATTATCTTGTGATACACCCAGCCCAAGTGCGCCGCCTTCTGATCTTTGAAGTAAAATAATTAAAACCAAAACAATCGCTAAAACGACATTTGCTGTTACTAAAATTGTCTCCATATCAGTTATTTATAGAAGTTTTTTATTATATCAATAAAATCTTTTGATGATTTTGAAGCACCTCCGATTAAAAAACCATCTAATTCTTTGATAGATTTAAAATTATATACGCTTTTTTTATCGACTGAACCTCCATATAAAATTTTTGGCTCGTGCCTTGTTTTAAAATGTTTTTTTACAAATTTCTTAATAGTAATGATGTTTTTTCTTAATTCATAAGAGGAAGGAACTCTTCCTGTTCCAATAGACCACACAGGTTCATATGCAATAACAATTTTTCTTAGATTATATTTTTTTTCTATTGCAGATTTTAATTGTCTTTTCAGAACCTTTATAGTCATTTTTTTCTTTTTTTCATTTTTGTTTTCTCCGATACAAAAAATGACATTAAAGTTATTTTTTAAACACAATAAAATTTTTTCTTTTATGATTTTATCATTCTCACCTCTGGCTCTATTTTCTGAATGGCCGATAATGATATGATTAACTCCGGTCTTTTTAATCATAAAGGGACTTATAGATCCCGTATAAGCACCAAAGTTATCCTTATAATAACAATTTTGCGCACAAATAAAAATTTTCTTTTTTTTATATTTATAAGAAAAATCCTGTAATAAAGTATGGGGTGGAGCAATAATTACTTTATACTTTCTATTATTTTTTTTATCTTGTTTAAAATAATGGTTAATTTTATCTAGAATTTTAATAGAACTTGGAATTCCAAACATTTTCCAATTTCCGATAAAATATCTAATCTGGCTTGGCATAATTTAAAGTTTTATTTATAGATTTTTTAATATAATTAATTTAAATTTCTTAAATTAAATTTATGCTTTCATCAATAAGAAAATTTTCTAAAACATTTGCAGCTAAGATTTTTATAGCAATAATAGCGTTACCTTTCGTTTTCTGGGGGATGGGTCCTATTTTTAGCTCAGGAAAAAAAAATGTTTTGCTTGAGATAAATGATAATAAAATAAATTCTGAAGAATTTATTACCTATATTCAAAAAATAAATCTTAATAGAGATGAAGTTGAAAGAATAGGAAAATCCAAAATATTTGATCAAATTCTAACTAATTATATTAGTGAAAAAATTATTGCTATTGAAACAGAAAAAAAAGGCATCCAACTTACCGATAGAGCTTTAAAAAATATATTAATTAACGACAAATATTTTTTAAAAGATGGAAAATTTTCAAGAACTAAGTATGAAAAATTTTTATTAAAAAATAGATACGCAGCACCAATTTATGAAAGAAGCGTTGCAAACGTAGAGTTGAAAGGACAGCTCCTTACTTATTATGGCGGAGGAATAAAGCTTCCAAAATTTATTATAAACGATTCATATAAAAGGGAAAATCAAATTAAAGAGATTGATTTTATAGATTTGAATAAAATTTATTCAAAAAATACGCCTTCTGAAGAAGATGTTAAAAATTTTTATGAAAAAAACAAAGGCTTATTCAAAGAAAAATTTAAAACATTCAGGTATTTAGAATTAACTCCAGAAATTTTAACTGAAAAAAAAGATTTTGACGAAGATTATTTTAAAAAACTGGATGGTATTGAGAATAATATTTTAGATGGAAAGACATTTGATTCAATAGTTTCTAGAAATAAACAAAAAGTCATAAATATAGAATTTGTTAATTCTAGAAAATCTAACCAAGATGGTGTTTTTTTAGAAAAAATAAATGATACGCTTTTAAAAAAAATATTTTCGATAGAAAATAAAAATAAGCCAGAATTTATAAATTTTGATAATAACTATTACATTGCAGAAGTGTTAGATGAAAAAGATATGGTTTTAACCTTAAAGGACCAAGAATTTAAAAAAACAATCATAGCACAACTAGAAATCAATTTTATAATAAAAGAAAACGCAAAACTTTTAGAAAAAATTAGAAACAAAAAATTTCACGAAAAAGAAATGCTCCAACTATCAAAAAAAAATAATGTTATAATAAATAAAGCAAAAATTAATAATATTAAGGATACATCAAAATTTAGTCCTAATTTATTGAAAACAATATATAAATTTAATAGTGGTCAAATTTTTGTATTGTCAGATGATCTTTTAAAAAAAAATTACTTAGTTAGAATTACTAAAGAAAAAGATCCTAAAATTGATCCTAATTCAGACATTTACAAACGATATGTAGGAAAGGCTAATGTTGAATACATTTCAAAAGTTTACAAGTCCTATGACAACTATATAAATGCTAACTATAAAATTGATGTTAATAATAAAGTTTTAGAGAGACTAAAAAATTCATTTTAATGAAACTAAATACAAGTCTAGAAAAATTTAAAAATCTACATAAAAAAAAACAAAATCAAATAATTTTTTTTTCAAAAGATTGTAGAAATTATGTTTTTATAGAAAATTTATATAAATTTATACTCATTAAAAAAAATAGTTTTATATTTGAATCGGTTGAAAAGGGAACAATTAGAGGAAGATACACAATAATAGGTTTTGATCCCGATAAAATTTTTGATATTAAAAAAAATAAAATTTTTATCAATAATTTTAAAAAAATAAAAATAGTTAAAAAAAATATTCTCTCTTATTTAAACCAATTAATTGAAGATTTTAAAGTAAAAATTCCTGTTAACTTGCCCCAAATGTCTTCCATGCTTGTGGGTTATTTTTCTTATGACATTATACGTTTGATCGAAAAAATTCCTGATAAATGCAAAAACGACATAAATATTCCGGATATTAGACTAATGAGACCTAAAACCTTGATTATTTACGATAATTTAAAAAAAAAAATTTTTTTTATTCAAAATATTTTCAAAGATCAACGTATATCAAACTATAAGCTGGAATATCAAAAAATTAAAAATAATTTAAATGATTTTATACATTTTGGAAATATAAATCTTCCCAGCAATTTTCACAAAGTCCATAAGAAAATTAAAATTAAATCAAATATATCAAAATCTAAATTCAAAAATATTGTCTTAGAGGGTAAAAAATATATTAAAAAAGGAGATATTTTTCAGGTGGTTTTAAGTCAAAGATTCCAAGCTTCGATTGATAAACCGCCATTAGAAATTTACAATACTCTAAGAGTTTTAAACCCATCCCCATTTATGTTCTATTTTAATTACAAAGATTTTCAAATCTTAGGGAGTAGTCCTGAAATTCTAGTAAGATTGCTCAATGATAAAATTACCATTAGACCAATAGCGGGCACAAGACCTAGAGGTAAAAATAAATTACAAGATAAAAAATTAATCTCTGAATTACTTAAAGATCCCAAAGAACTTGCAGAACATTTGATGCTTCTAGATCTGGGTAGGAACGATGTTGGGAAAGCTGCAAAAATTGGAAGTGTAAAAGTAACGGAAAAATTTAAGATAGAAAAATATTCCCACGTAATGCACATTGTTTCAAACGTTGTGGGAAAGTTAAACAAAAAATTCTCTCCCTTTGAAACATTTTTATCAGGTTTTCCTGCAGGAACGGTAAGTGGTGCACCTAAAATAAGAGCAATGGAAATAATTGACGAACTAGAGTCTTCAAAAAGAAAACTTTATGCTGGTGGAATAGGTTATTTTACAGGAAAACAAGAATTTGATACGTGCATCACTCTAAGAACTGCTTTGATTAAAGATAAAAAAATTTATGTTCAATCAGGTGCGGGAATAGTGGCTGATAGTAATCCTGAAAAGGAATACAATGAAACCGTAAATAAAGCAAAGGCTTTACTTAAGGCAATAAATTAAATGAAAACTCTATTAATAGATAATTACGATAGTTTTACTTACAATCTTTATCACTACCTATCGTCTTTGAAATGCAAGGTTGAGGTAATTCGAAATGATAAAATCAATTCAAAGGAAATTGTAAGAAAAGGATATAAAAAAATTGTTATTTCTCCTGGTCCTGGAATCCCAAATCAGGCTGGAAATTGCTTAAAAATTGTTAAAGATCTTTTTAAGAAAACACCAATTTTAGGAGTGTGTTTAGGTCATCAAATCATTGCTCAGGCGTTTGGCACCAAAATAGTAAATGCAAAAAAACTCATGCATGGAAAAACTAGTAAAATTTTTCACAAAAAAATTGGGATTTTTAAAAATATAAAAAGTACTTTAATAGGAACAAGATACCATAGTCTAATTGTTGATAGGAAGACTTTGAATAAAGACCTTGTAATTACTGCGGAAACTAAAGATCGTGTAATAATGGGAATTATGCATAAAGAGTACAATATACATGGAGTTCAATTTCACCCTGAAAGCATTAGTACAAAGGAAGGAATGAAATTAATCAAAAACTTTTTAAATTATAAATAAAATGGATGAAGTTATTAAAAAACTAAAAAATAAGCAAAATTTAAACTTCGAGGAGAGCAAATCTGTCTTTGAAAGCATGATGTCAGGCAAAGTTAAAGAAGAACAAATTCATGATTTTTTAACGTTTTCTTCTGCTAAAGGAGAGACTTCAGATGAAATTGCAGGTGGGGTTTATGTTTTGCGAAACAAAGCAGCACAGGTAAATGTACCCGATGACACAATAGATACCTGTGGTACTGGGGGAGATGGAAAGAATACTTTAAATATTTCCACAGCTGCAGCATTATTGCTATCTAGTTTTGGAGTAAAAGTGGCTAAACATGGAAATAGGTCTGTTTCTTCAAAGTGTGGTTCTGCTGACGTTTTAGAAAAATTAAATATCAATATTAATCTCGAGCCTAAAGAAGTGGAAACAAGTATAGGCAATAACAATTTTGGATTTATGTTTGCTCCAGGTTATCACTCAGCTATGAAATACGTTGGGCCGGTTAGAAAAAAAATTGGAAAAAGAACAATATTTAATTTAATTGGACCGTTAAGCAGCCCAGCAAAAGTAAAAAGGCAGGTTGTTGGGGTTTTTGATAAAAAGTTACTTAGAGTTTTTGCTGAAGCACTTAAAAATTTAAATTTAAAAAAAGCATTAATCGTAAATAGCCAAGACGGGCTTGATGAAATTTCTCCATACGCAAACACAGATGTTGTCGAGCTCAGTGATGGAAAAATTAAAGAGTTTGCCTTGAATCCCAAAGATTTGAACATTAAAGCAAGTGGCTTTGAGAATATTGTTGGAAAAGATCCTGAATATAATGCTGAAAAAATGAAAGAGATATTTCAAGGTAAGGATAATGATTTTTCTATTGCCGTTTGTCTAAATGCTGCTGCCGGTTTACTTGTGGCAGAAAAATCAAACTCCTTTGAAGAGGGGTATGAAGAATTGAGAAAACATATCCTTTCAGGAAAGGTTATTAATCACATTTCAAAACTGATGAAATGATCAATACTCTAGAGAAAATAATTGCTGATAAAAAGAGTAATATGGAGAAATATAAAAACTCTTTTTCAGTTGAAGATCTCAAGAAGAGAATATCTTCGTATAAAAATTACTTAAACTTTAAGGATAAGTTAAAGAAGAATGAAGTCTCTGTTATTGCGGAGATAAAAAAAGCAAGCCCTTCTGCGGGAGTCATTGTGAAAAATTATGACCCAAAAGCAATTGCAAAACAATACTTAAACTCTGGAGCGTCTTGTCTTTCTATTTTAACAGAAGAAAATTATTTTAAAGGAAAGCTAGAAGATATTGATGAAGTCAAAAAAGAAGTTAAATTACCCGTATTATGTAAAGATTTTTTCATCGACCCTTATCAAGTTTATCTTGCTAAAAGTTTTGGCGCAGATGCTATATTAATTATTTTGTCAGCTGTTGATGAAAAAACTGCAAAAGAAATTTATAACGTAGCTGAGGAATTGAATATGAGCACAATTGTAGAGGTGCACACGAGTGAAGAAGCAAAGAGCGCTCTTGGTTTTAAAAATGCAATAATTGGAATTAACAATAGAAACCTTAAAACTTTAAAAACAGATATCAAAACAACTTACGATTTACACAAGGTTTTGATTGACCATTCTGCCCCTATTGTTTGCGAAAGCGGAATAAAAACAGAGAAAGAGGTCGAAGAAATAATAAAAAAAACAAAAATAAATAATTTTCTTATTGGTGAATCACTTCTCAAGGATTTAGATAAAAACTCACCTCTTTTAAAAAAAATTACTCAAATAAACCCGTAATTTAAGGTTAATTTAGCGTTGATATTCGAACAGAACTTTTATAGAACATAGATGTACGGTGTTTGTTCTATGCTTACAAAAAAACAAAGAAATCTATTAATTTTTATTAATAAAAAAATAAGATCAACTGGTGTGTCTCCCTCTTATGAGGAAATGAAAAACTCTCTCAACCTCAAGTCGAAATCAGGAATTCATCGATTGGTTTCTGCATTAGAGGAAAGAGGATTTGTTAAAAGATTGGCTCACAAAGCAAGAGCACTTGAAGTGATTAAGCTTCCTGAAAATGCAAGTGCTAATGATATTTTTAATAGTTTTACACCAAGTGTAATAAAAGGTGGTTTACATAAAGAAAACAAACCTAGCAAAATTTCTGTATTAGGTTCGATTGCTGCAGGAACGCCGATTGAAGCGATACAGCAAGAAGTTGATAAAATACCACTTCCACCCGAACTAAATAAAAATGATGATCATTTTGGTTTAAAAATTAGAGGCGACTCTATGATTGAGGCTGGCATCAATGACGGTGATACTGTTATCATCAAAAAAAGTTCAACGGCTGATAATGGACAAATTGCGGTTATCCTAATTGATAATGAAGAAGCAACTTTAAAAAGAATTAGAAAAAAAGGAAATACCATCGCACTTGAAAGCGCTAATAGAAAATACGGCACAAAAATATATTCTTCAAAAAGAATTAAGATCCAAGGTAAATTGGTTTCTTTATATAGAAACTTCAATTAAAATAGTTTAATTTCAATTCATGGCTTTTATTTGCAGGTTTGCTCCCTCTCCCACAGGACCTTTGCATATTGGTGGTGTTAGAACGGCTTTATTTAATTGGCTTTTGGTTAAAAAAAACAAAGGAAAGTTCTATCTAAGAATTGAAGATACCGATAAAGAAAGATCAAAAGAGGAATTTAAAAAACAAATTATAGACTCTCTTTCTTGGATTGGGATAAAGCATGATGATAAAGAATATATTCAATCGAAAAATATTAATAAACATAAAGAAATTGCAGAAGAACTTTTAAAAAAAGGTTTTGCTTATAAATGCTATTGCTCAGAAGAAGAAATTAAGGAACAAAAGGAAAAGTGCAAAAAGCAAGGTATAGCATTTATATATAATCGAAAATGGAGAGATCCCAAAAATTTAGAGATTCCTAAAGATATTAAGCCTGTAATAAGATTTAAAAGCAAAATTTCTGGAAATTCATTAATTAAAGATTTGGTGCAGGGTGAAATAAATATTGCAAATTCAATAATCGAGGATTTTATTATTTTGCGACAGGATGGTTCACCCACTTATCAATTATCTGCAGTAGTTGATGATCATCTAATGAAAATTTCTCATGTTATAAGAGGTGATGATCACAAGATAAATACTTTTAAACAAAAACAAATTTATGAAGCCATGAATTGGGATGTACCTCAATTCGCACATATTCCTTTAATACACAGTGAAAAAGGATCCAAACTTTCCAAAAGAGACAAAGCTTCAACAATAGATGATTATATAAAATTGGGTATTCTGTCAGATGCTTTAAGAAATTATCTATTACGATTGGGTTGGGCTCATAAGGATAAGGAAATTTTTACCTTAGATGAAAGTATAAAATTATTTGATTTAAATGGAGTGGGAAAATCTCCATCAAAATTAGATATGTCGAGAATATTATCCATTAATGAACATTACATAAAACATATAGATGAAAAAGAATTATTTGAGTTGTTGAAAGTTTACTGTCAAAAATTTAAAAAAAAAATCGATGCTTCTAAAGAAAGTACTTTATTAAAATCTATGAATTTTTTAAAAAATAAAGCAAAAACATTAGAAGATATTTACCAAAATGCTCATTACATCCTTAATGATTCTATTAAAATTTTACCTGAAGATTTAAAGCTTTTAGATGCCCCGTCTAAGAAAATTTTAAAAGACTTTTTGAGTGAATTTGAAAAAATATCAAAAATAACCAAGGAAAGTCTTGAAAAAATAGTAAACGGATTGATAGATAAGCACAAAACAAACTTTAAAGGTATAGGGCAACCTTTAAGAATTGCACTAACTGGTTCTAGATTTGGCCCTGGTATTTACGACATTATTATTTCACTTAATAAAGATGCGGTTGTTAAGAGGTTAAAAAATTAGTATATTTTTATTGAGGGGTGTCTTTACAGACTGAGATTATACCCTTTGAACCTGACCGGTAATTCAGTAAGGAAAAAATGGAAAACCAAATTTATTTTTTAAGTCAAAATTTAGCTTTAGTCTTAGTTGTTTCCTCTAGCATAATATTTGCTGTAATTGGGATTCTGTATTCAAGAAAATATCGTGGATTAACAAATTATCTTACCGCTGGTAGGAAAGTTGGATCTTTATCCCTAACTAGTAGCCTAGTAGCATCAGCTTTGGGGGCCTGGATTTTATTTGGACCAGCTTCTGCAGCAACATGGGGAGGAATAGGATCAATTATTGGTTACTCACTTGGCACTGCATTTCCAATGATAGCATTAATTTATTTAGGTAAAAAAATAAGAAAGGTTTTTCCTTCAGGAATTACATTCACACAATTTATTTATCATAAAATAGGTAAAAATTTATTTAAATTAATTCTGTTATTAAGCATTTTTTATATGTTTATTTTCTTATGTGCAGAAGTGACTGCTGTCTCTACATTAATAAATTATATTTCTGGAACCCCTTTATGGATAACGGCTATCTTTATCATTGTAACGACGTTGATCTATACTTTATATGGTGGGTTAAGAGCTTCTATTCTTACTGACAATTTTCAATTTCTTATAATATTAATTCTACTATTAATCTGTGGCTACAATTTATTTACTTTTGATTATATCTCTTATGAACTAATCCAAAATAATTCTGGAAATTTGTTAAGTGCTAAATATATACCAAATTACACAGCTGGATTAACTTTTTTTGTTGCTGTTGCTGCTACTAATCTTTTTCATCAAGGAAATTGGCAAAGAGTTTTTGCAGCAAAAAACTATGAAGTATTAAATAAAAGTCTAAAATTATCTTTTTTAATTATTATTCCAATTGTTTTTTTTATGGGAACTTGTGGAATAATTGCAGTTTCATTAGACGGTAAAATAAATCCGGACTTAGCTTTTTTCTCTATTTTGCTGAGAGATAAATCAGAGTTCTTATCTATGGTAATTATTATTTTGGCGACATCACTAACGGTAAGCACCATCGATACACTAGTGAACGCTATTTCTAGTTTGATTGTTGTAGACGGAAAAAAAATAAATAAAAATTTAAAATCTCCAAATACTTTTGTGATTGTTATTTCGGTTATTGCACTTGTAGTGGCGTCAAAAGGTTTCAGTATTTTATATCTATTTTTGTTAGCCGATCTTTTATGTTGTGCAGCAGTATTTACAGTTTTTTATGGTTTTTATAAAAAAAACTTAAAAGAGAAAGAGTTAATATTGTCTATAATATTAGGCTTATTTTTAGGTTTGTTGTTTTTTCCTAGCCCTGATTTTTCTAATAGCATTTTAGTTGGAACATTAATGCCTTTTGATCTTTTTCCTGAAATAATAAGAAATTATTTATTGTTTTGGTCTTTTTTGTTTGCAACAGTTGGGCCTATTATTTTTATTTTATTTAGAGGTAGTTTACTAAAACTGAACTAGCAATTTCAGAAGATCTTTCGGTTTTAAAATTACTAATTATTCCCTGAGATTTGTTTACCTGGTTTTCCAAAGCTTGTTTATTGCTCAAAAGTTTATCAACCGTATTATAAATATCTTTCGGATTGCACTTTGACTGTAGTAATTCTGGGATCACTTCTTCCTCAGCAGCAATATTAATAATATTTGCAAATTTTATTTTAACTAACATTTTGACGATAAAAAAGTTAATCATTCCCATTTTATAAATAATAACCGATGGTATTTTAGCGTTACAAATCTCCAGAGAAATTGTTCCTGATTTTGCTACTGCAAACATAGATGATTTAAGAATATGGGATTTGATTTTTTCATCGCCTATGGCACCACAATTTTTAAAATTTTCTTTGAGAAGAAGATTTTGGATTAACTGGACATGTTCAGCTGTAGAATGAAATGCAAAAAACAAATCTTTATACTTTTCGTTCATCATTTTTACGAATTCAAATAAAATTGGAGTTAAAACGTTAATTTCAGACAGTCTACTTCCTGGATAAATAGAAAAAATCTTTTTGTTGTCCTTAATGATTTGGTTGATATCAACTTTGCTTTTACTCTGCTCTTCTAACAAAGGATGACCTGTAAATGTGCACTGAATACCTTCTTTTTCAAAATATTTCTTCTCAAAAGGAAACAATAATAAGACATGATTTAAAAAGGATTTTAATTGCTTAACTCTATGTTCTCTCCAAACCCAAACCTGTGGAGCTACAAAATGAATTGTTTTTATATTTGGGTCCAATTTTTTTACCTCTTTGGCTACGCGTAAAGTAAAATCAGGACTATCTACTGAAAACAGAATATCGGGTTTAAATTTAACAATTTCTTTTACCGTCTCATTTATTTTTTTCCTAATCTTAAAAATATTTAATAGAACTCTTGTAAATCCAAGATAAGTAACTTCTTTTAAATCATAAAGTGATTTAATGCCTAAAGATTTTAAATGCTCACCACCAACGGATAAATATTCAACGTCTGGTCTTGAGCTTTTAAGTTGAGAAATAATTTTAGAGGCTAATTTATCTCCCGAAGGTTCTCCGGTTAATACAAATATTTTTTTCATTTTACCGTAATAAGCATTTTATTTTTATTAGCTCTGTTAGTGCTGCAAGAAAGAAACAGGGCCCATATGGTCAATCAAAAAAATTAGCTGAGGAGATAGTACAAAGATACGTTGCAAAAGGATTAAATGCCACAATTGTAAGTCCTTCATTTGTAATTGGACCCGGCGAAATAGATTCCTCAAGATATCTTTTAGCGAAGAGTATTTCTAAGGGAAGGGTAACATTTACTTTTCCTGGAGGGGGGGGAACTGTAGGGATAGAAGACCTTGTCGATGGGATTGTTCTTGCGATGAAATGGGGAAAATCTGGTGAAAGATATATATTAAGCAATGAGAACGTATTTTTAATAGATAGATTTAATCTAATGGCTAAAATTTTAAATAAACCCAAAATCAAATATATTATCCCCAGATTTACTTATTATCTTATGTATTTTCTTGGAGTTATTGTACAAAAATTGGTTAAAAATCCGCCTATTTCCACTGAAATAGTAAGATGGTACTTTAACTATAGAAATTTTGACAATTCCAAAGCAAAACAAGAATTGGGATGGAAGCCTAAGACTTCTCTAAAGGAATCTATTAGAAGAACTATAGAGTATTATAAATCAATTAAGGTATTATAATTCATTAATTGATTTATTGAGAAGATGTTATATTTACGCTAAAAAGTTAGTTTTTGCAATTGTTTTT
>JAGFWA010000014.1 GCA_017640245.1 Pelagibacteraceae bacterium | reverse complement strand
GATAGATTCAGAAAAAAGATAGATTGTAACACCAGCAAAGCACATAATGATTACGCCAATTAATATAGCTTTAAAATAAACTTCTCGAATTCTATCAAATCTTCTTGCTCCAAAATTCTGCCCGGCTATTGATATAACGGCAGTATTCAGTCCTATTACAGGTAAGGTGAATAAGTGTTCAAATCTTATACCAACTCCATAACCAGCAATAGCCTGATCACCAAAAATACTTATAAAAAATAGCAAAATAAAACTGCCAATTGCTACCAAAAAAAGGCTGAATGTTATAGGGATAACCTGATGAAAGATATTTACTAAAAAATTCCTTCTTGGAAAAAAATTTTCAATCTTTAGAACTATTTTAAGTTCTGTTTTATTAACTTTTAAAAATAGATAAACACATCCGACAAATTGAATTAATATAGTTGAGATTGCCAAGCCAGCAATTCCAAATGCGGGGATAAAAAATAAACCAAAAATGAATATAGGATTTAATATTATATTAAAAATTAAACCTACTATTAAGAAATTTCTATAACTTTTTGTATCACCTTGTGAATACAAAATGGCATTGAATGATGTCTGTATAAGAAAAACAATACTTCCTAAGAAAATAATATCGGTATATTCTTTTGCTAACTTTATGCCCTCATCGCTATTTCCCATAATTTTCAGTAAATCATAGGAAAAATAAATACCAATAAAAGTTATAACTATTGAAAATAAAACCGCAAATATCAAAGTATTGTAAGAATAGATAGACGCAGCCATTTTATTTCTTGCTCCGAGACAGTTGGCTATTAAAGAGTTACAGCCTGCCACTATTCCAATGCCTGCAGAAATTATTAAAAAATATAATGGAAAAGATTTTGCTAAAGCCGCTAAGGCCTCGGATGATATCTTTCCAGCAAAAAAAGTGTCAACGAGATTAAATAAAGTTTGAAATAAGCTTCCGATACTAGCAGGAATTGCTATTTGCTTTAATAATCTTCCAATAGGATTTGAGGTTAAATTTAATTTTTTTTCCAATTTTACCTCAATAGAATTCTTTTCGAAAAATATGTTTTTTCCTCATTTAAATCTTTCTACAAATAGTTACACCATCACCTAAGGGTAGAATGGTTTTTTCTACTCTGTTATCATTTTTAATTAGAGAGTTAAATTCTCTAATTATATTAGTCAAACGATCATTTTTGACAGGATCTGCTACATCTCCGTGCCATAAAACGTTATCTATAAGTATAAATCCTTTTTTTTTAATTAAATTCATGGATAGATCGTAATACTCTTTATAATTTTCTTTATCAGCATCAATAAAAACTAGATCAAAAATCTTCTTTTCTTCTTTTAACCCTTCAAGAGTATCTAAGGCTGGCCCTAAAATCACTTTTATCTTATTTTCTAAATTGGCTTTTTTAAAAAAAGACTCGGCTTTTTCTGACGTTTCTTTGTTTATATCTAGAGATGTAACCTTTCCATCAGTTGTTGTAGCAAGAGCCATCGAGAGAGCACTGTAGCCTGTAAAAGTTCCAATTTCTAAAATATTTTTTATGTTGTTTGATTTTATAAGCAATTGAAGAAAATAAGCCTGGCTAACAGAGATTTGCATCTTCTTAGTATTGCCTAAACTGTTGTTATGCTTAATTATTTCTTTTTGAACGGGATGCAAGTCGTAGCTGTTATCAGAAATATATTTTTCTAATTTCTCGTCTATTTTAAGACTTTTCGTCATTTTCTTAATTTTTCTTTGAGAATGTCGTTAAGCAATTTAGGATTGGCTTTTCCTCCAGAAAGTTTCATCGCTTCTCCAACAAAAAACCCATAAAGTTTTTCTTTTCCAGATTTGTATTGTAAAACTTTATCAGAATTATCTTTTAAAACTTTTGAGACAATTTTTTCTAATTCTTTAGGATCGCTTTGTTGCTTTAACTTCTTCTCCTTTATAATTTTGTTAGGCTCATCGCCTGTTTCAACCATTATTTCGAAGACTTTTTTTGCTATTTTTCCGGAAATCTCTCCTGAACTAATTGCATTAATAAGAGATGAAAGATTTTTCGGTGTAACTGGTGAATCTTTTATATCTAAATTTTTTTCATTCAAAACAGCAAAAAGATCGCCAGTTATCCAATTTTTTGCAAGCTTTATATCTGAATTTTTTATAACTTCTTCGAAGTATTTAGAAATATTAACTTCTGAAACCAGAAGATTAGCTTCATAAGATGTTAATTTAAATTTTTTAATAAACCTATCTTTTTTTTCATCAGGTAATTCGGGCAATTTCTTCTTTAAATTGTCAATAAAATTTTGTTCAATTTTTAGTGGTAACAAGTCTGGATCAGGAAAATATCGATAGTCATGAGCTTCTTCTTTCGATCTCATTGACCTAGTTTCATTTTTTTTTGTATCAAAAAGTCTAGTTTCTTGATCAATTTTTTTACCTGACTCAAGTAACTCGACTTGTCTTTTTGCCTCTGAATCTATAGCCATCTCCATAAACTTTATGGAATTTACATTTTTGATTTCACATCTGGTCCCAAAACTTTTATCGCCTTTTTTTCTCACTGAAACATTCACGTCAGCTCTTAAAGAACCTTCTTGCATATTGCCATCACAAGTTTTTAGATATCTCATTATCGATCTAAGTTTTTTAACATAAGCGTTTACTTCATCAGGAGATCTTAAATCTGGCTTGCTTACAATTTCCATTAAAGCAACACCAGATCTATTTAAATCAACAAATGTATTATCTGGACTTAAATCGTGAATACTTTTTCCAGCATCTTGTTCCAAATGTAATCTTTCAATCCCAACTTTTTTACTTCCATAAGGCATATCAAGGGTAAGTGAACCTTCTCCAACGATTGGATTTTTATACTGAGATATTTGGTAACCAGCTGGTAAATCAGCATAAAAATAATTTTTTCTATCAAATATAGAAAGTAAATTAATTTTAGCATTCAAGCCTAAACCAGTTTTAACAGCTTGCTCTATACAGTATTGATTTATAACAGGAAGCATGCCCGGAAATGCCGAGTCTACTAAACTAACTTGAGTATTTGGTTTTGCACCAAATTTTGTAGATGAACCAGAAAATAGTTTTGACTCTGAAATAACTTGAGCGTGTACCTCAAGACCAATAATGACCTCCCAATTATTCTTTTCGGTTTTTATAAAATAATCAAATTTCTGTTTTTCCATAAATTATTCCCACCATCTATTTAGAGATTGCTTAAAATCAATACTTTTCTCCATTGCAAAAGCTATGTTTAAAACTTTTTGCTCATCCAATGCCTTTGTTATGAGCTGAAGCCCCAAAGGATATCCTTTTTCATCTTGTCCAGCCGGTATTGAAATTGCTGGAATGCCTGCCAAATTAACTGGTACGGTAAATATATCGTTCAAATACATAGATATCGGATCATTAGTCTTTTCTCCAATTTTAAAAGCAGAACTGGGGGTAGATGGAGTCAAAATAGCATCTACATTTTTAAAACATTTATCAAAATCATTTTTAATTAATCTTCTTACCTTTTGCGCCTTAAGGTAATAAGCATCATAATAACCTGATGACAAAACATAAGTTCCAATAAAAATTCTTCTTTTTACTTCGTCGCCAAATCCCTCTCCTCTTGTATTTTCATACATTTCAATGAGATTTTTTCCTTTTTTAGATCTGTATCCATATTTTACACCATCATAACGTGCCAGATTTGAAGAAGCCTCTGCTGGTGCAACGATATAATATGTTGGTAACGCATATTTTGTATGAGGAAGTGAGACGTCAACAATCTTAGCTCCAGAATTTTTTAAAATATCTATTCCTTTTTTCCAAAGACTGTCTATCTCCTTTGGCATATTCTCTATTCTGTACTCTTTGGGTATTCCAATTTTTAATCCTTTTATTTTTTCGTTTAAATTCTTTGAATACTTTTCATTTTTTTTATTTATGGAAGTAGAATCTTTCTCATCATGTCCCGACATTGCTTCTAAGAGTAAAGCACAATCTTCAACATTTTTTGTCATTGGGCCTGCCTGATCCAAAGATGAAGCAAAGGCAACTATTCCCCATCTAGAGCATAATCCATAAGTAGGTTTTAATCCTACAGTTCCAGTAAAAGAAGCTGGCTGTCTAATTGATCCGCCAGTATCGGTACCTATGGTTGCTGGAGTAAGATTTGCTGCTAAAGCGCTAGCAGATCCTCCCGAAGATCCTCCTGGAACCAAATCTTTACCGACTGGATTAATTGTGTTTCCAAAATAACTTGTTTCATTAGATGAACCCATAGCAAATTCATCACAATTAAGTTTACCAAGTAAAATAGCTCCTTCAGACCACAAATTACGAGTAACAGTAGATTCATATGTAGGAGTGAAATTTTCTAAGATCTTGCTTCCTGCTGTAGTCTTTACATTTTTTGTGCAAAATAAATCTTTAACAGCCAAAGGGACTCCTGAAAGCAGACCATCAAAATTTTTCTTTGAATCAAACTGTTTTGCATTCTTTACGCTTTCCTCAAAACAAGTCGTGATAAAACTGTTTAATTTTTTACTCTTTTCAACATTTTTAATAAAATGATTTGTTACTTCTAAAGAAGATACTTTTTTTGATTTAATTAGATTTACAATTTCTGAAAGTGAACTCTTATTAAAATCTGACATGTTTATTCAATGACTTTCGGAACAATAAAAAAATCTTCGTTTTTATCAGGAGAATTTTTTAATATTTCGTTCTTTATCTTGCCGTCATTAATTTTATCGGCCCTAGGTTCAAGAGTTTTGTCAACTATAGAAGTTAAGGGTTCCGTTTTCTTTGTGTCTAGTTCATTTAATTGTTCTACAAAATTTAGTATTGAAGCTAAATCTTTAGATAGGGATTCTAGTTTAGTATCATCAAGAGAAATTCTGGATAGTTTAGCAACTTTTTTAACTTGGTTTTTATCTATAGACATTTATAAACTATGTTTTAGTTTGTTAAGAAAGTGAAGTAAAATATAACATATTCATGCTAGATATTGAAGATTTTAAGAAATCTATAGGAAATAAGTCTAGACTACTAGGAATCGATCCGGGTAAAAAAAGGATTGGTTTGGCAATATCAGATGAAGATAAGCTGGTCTCAACACCCTTGAAAACTATTTTGAAAAAAAAATTTTTTGATTTGATTAAAGAAATTAAAGAAATAATAGAAGAAAACAATATAAAAGGAATCGTTGTTGGTAATCCGTTAAATATGGACGGTTCTAAAGGTAGCTCTTCACAATCATCCAATGATTTTGCAAGGAACTTATCAAATAATATTTCAATACCCGTCACAATGTGGGATGAAAGACTATCAAGTGAAGGGGCTTTTAAATTATCTGCTAATACAGGGGTGAATACTTCTAAGAAAATTGAGAAATTAGACCAAAATGCGGCTTCATTTATTCTACAAGGAGCGCTCGACTATTTAAAACGATAAATAACTTGCTATGATCCTATAAAAGACTTATAGAGTTAATTTTAATGGCGGTTATAAAAAAGTTTTCGGCTGTTAAGAAGATCCAAAAACACCTTTTAGGTATCCAAAATTTATCTATTAAAGAAGCAAACCTGATATTAGATGAGGCAAAAAATTTTATAAGCTTAAATAGAAGCGCCTCAAAAAAATTAGACTTACTAAGAGGAAAAACTCAAATAAATTTATTTTTTGAACCTTCCACTAGAACTCAAAGCTCCTTTGATCTCGCTGGAAAAAGATTGGGTGCAGATGTGATGACTATGAATGTTACTAATTCATCATTAAAAAAAGGAGAGACTATTCTGGATACCGCCATGTCTTTAAATGCAATGCATCCTGACATTATAGTTATACGTCATCAAGATTCAGGAGCACCAAATCTTTTATCTCAAAAAGTTAATTGTGCAGTAATTAATGCTGGCGATGGTTTAAGAGAACATCCTACACAAGCTCTTTTGGATGCTTTAACTATAATTAATAGAAAAGGCAAAATTGAAGGATTAAAAATTGCCATTTGTGGAGACATACTTCATTCTCGGGTAGCAAGATCAAATATATATTTGTTAAATATGTTAGGTGGTGAAGTAAATGTAATAGCGCCAAAAACTTTAATGCCCAACTCTATAGAAAAACTTGGTGTTAAAACTTACACAAATATGAAAGAAGGACTTAAATCTTGCGATATTGTTATGATGTTAAGACTGCAAAACGAAAGAATGAAAGGATCATTCCTACCTTCAAAAAGAGAATACTACGAATATTTTGGATTGACTCCTGAAAAATTAAAATTTGCTAAGAAAGATGCTTTATTAATGCACCCGGGCCCAACGAATAGAGGTGTTGAAATTGATACAAAGCTTGCTGACGATATAAACGTAAGTTTAATTAAAGAGCAAGTAGAACTTGGAGTTGCTGTCAGAATGGCGTGTCTAAAATTATATTGTAAATAATGAAAGAAAAATATTTTATTAATGCAAGAATAATTGACCCTTCACAAAATCTTGATGTAAATGGAGGGCTAATTGTTAATGAAAAAGGGAAAATTAAAGCAATAGGAAAAAGTGTAGGAAAAGGAAATATTCCATCCAAAGCTGATAAAATTGATTTAAAAGGAAAAGTGCTAATACCAGGAATAATAGACATGAAAGTGTTTATTGGAGAACCGGGTTTTGAATACAAAGAAAATTTTAGGAGTTTGAGTGAGGCTGCGTTATCTGGTGGTGTCACATCAGTAGTTTCAATGCCAAATACTAGCCCCGTAATAGATAATGTTTCGATGGTTGATTTTATTGTGAGAAGAGGTCGAGATAAGTCAAATATAAATATTTTTCCATCAGCAACATTAACTAGAAATATGGACGGAAAACTTATGACTGAATTTGGTCTTTTGTCCAAAAGAGGAATCATTGGATTTACTGATGCCATAAAAACAGTACAAAACTCAGAAATAATGTCTCGAATTATGAATTATGCTTCCGAATTAGATGTTTTGGTAATGCAACATCCAGAAGATTATGAACTTTCAAAAAATAGATGTATCAATGAAGGTGAAATTTCTACCAGATTAGGTCTGCAAGGTATACCTTACATTGCTGAAAAAATTATCGTTGAGAGAGATTTGTCGCTATTAGAAGAATATCCATGTAGATATCATATCTCACAATTATCATCCGCTAAATCTGTTGAGGTAATAAAAAAATATAAAAATAATAATTTGAAATTTTCTTCTGGAGTTTCAATAAACAATTTATCACTTAATGAAAATGATATAGGTGATTTTAAAACTTTTTTAAAAATATCTCCCCCTTTAAGAAAAGAAGAAGATAGAAAAGCGTTAATTCAAGGCATAAAAAACGACTTAATAGATGTCATTGTCTCTGATCACAAACCGGAGGACGAAGAAAGTAAAAGATTGCCATTTGCACAAGCGGCTGAGGGATCCATCGGTATTGAAACGCTTTTGTCTCTCTGTTTAGAACTTTATCATAATAACTCTTTACCGCTGAAAAAAATCATTGAAACAATTACATACAACCCTGCAAAAATATTAAAAATTGATAAAGGTACTTTAAAAGTGGGTAAAGATGCAGATTTATGTATTTTTGATCTTGATCAGCCTTGGAAAGTAGACGTTTCTAAACTTAAATCGAAATCTAAAAATGCAGCAACAGAAAACAGGAATTTGCAAGGAAAAGTGCTGATGACTTATCTTAAAGGTGAGCAAGCCTTTAGCTTACAGTGAATACTGAGATATTTTTAGTTTTTATTTTTTCATATCTATGTGGATCAATACCGTTTGGTTTGATCTTAACAAAATTATTTTTAAAAAAAGACATTAGAAAGATAGGATCAAAAAATATTGGAACAACCAATGTTTTAAGAACTGGTAATAAATTTTTAGCAGCGGCAACACTTGTGTTTGATATTTTAAAAGGTTACCTTCCTGTAATAATTACAGTGCAATATTTTTCCGGATTAATTGAGCTGTCATGTCTTGCAACATTTTTAGGGCATATTTTTCCAATTTGGCTAAAATTTAGAGGTGGCAAAGGTGTTGCTACTTACTTGGGTGTTTTATTTGCATTATCTTTACAACTAAGTTTGTTATTTATGTTTACATGGTTAGCTATATCTCTAATATTTAGATATTCTTCTTTGTCCTCAATGTTTGCTTCATTAACAGTGTTTGTTGTGCAGTCAATTAGAGAAATTGTTAATCCAATTCTTTTAAAAATGCCAGAACAAACTCTTTACCCAAATACAGTTGGCGTAAATACAACGTTTCTTTTATTTATTTTTTTTATTTTAATAATATTCACACATAGAAAAAATATTTCTAACCTTAAAAACAAAAGTGAACAGAAAATAAAACTCTAGGTAAAAGGCCGTTTTTTAATCTTCTGAAATCCTTAATTTGACAAAACAAATTATATTTGACAGTAAAGTTTCATAGAGAGGATGGATGAATCTAGTAATTGTAGAAAGCCCAGCAAAAGCAAAAACGATAAACAAATATCTGGGTAAAAACTACCTTGTTTTAGCAAGTTATGGCCACGTAAGAGATCTTCCTTCTAAAAATGGATCTGTTGATCCTGAAAATAATTTTAAAATGGAATGGGAATTAGATTCTTTTTCTAAAAAATACGTTAAAGAAATAGCTGATGCCGCTGCTGACTCAGAAAGAATTATATTGGCAACCGACCCTGACAGAGAAGGAGAGGCAATTGCTTGGCATGTCAGAGAAATTCTAGAAAGCAAAAAACTCTTGAAAGGAAAAAAAGTAGAAAGAGTGGTGTTTAATGAAATTACAAAAAAAGCTGTTACCAATGGAATCAATAATCCTAGAGAAATTGAATCCCTGTTGGTTAACGCTTACATGGCTAGAAGAGCTTTAGATTATCTCGTTGGCTTTAATATATCTCCAATTTTATGGACAAAACTTCCAGGATCAAAATCTGCTGGACGAGTTCAATCTGTCGCTCTTAGATTAATAACAGAACGAGAACACGAAATCGAACTTTTCAAACCAGAAGAGTTCTGGACCATTGCTAGTAACTTTGAGAACAATCAAAGCAAACTTATAAAATCTAAACTTTCAGTTTTTGATGGAGAAAAGATAGAAAAGTTTTCATTTAAGAAAAAATCTGATTCTGAAAAAGCATTAAATGAAATCAAAAATCAATCTTATAAAATAGCTGACGTATCTTCAAAAGTTTACCGAAGAAATCCAATGGCTCCATTTACGACATCAACCTTGCAACAAACAGCATCAGGAAAGTTTGGTTTTGGAGCGTCCAGAACAATGCAGATTGCTCAGAGACTTTACCAAGGAATAGATATTGAAGGAGATACTGTTGGTCTTATTACCTATATGAGAACTGACGGGACTCAAATTTCTAATGAGGCTATCTCTGACTTTAGAAACTTTATAGATAAAGAGCATGGTAAAGAATATCTTCCGGAAAATCCTAATAGTTATGCTGGAAAGAAAGCAAAAAATGCTCAAGAAGCCCATGAAGCTATCAGGCCAACGGACATCAACAAAAAACCTACGGATATGAAAAAATATTTAAGCACTGATCAATCTAAACTATATGAATTAATTTGGAATAGAGCTTTATCTTCTCAAATGAATCCAGCTGAATTTGATAGAAAAAGTATAACTGTAGAATCTGAAAATAAAAAAATTAACTTTAAAGCGAATGGCTCTACTATTAAATTTGATGGTTTTCTAAAAGTCTACAAATTTGAGGAAAAAGACGAAGATCTTAAAAATATTTTACCTGAAGTTAAAATTGGAGATAAGGTTAATATAAAAGAACTGACTGACGAACAACATTTTACAGATCCTCCACCAAGATATTCAGAAGCTAGCCTTGTTAAAAAAATGGAAGAATTAGGAATAGGACGTCCCTCAACTTACGCAAGTATAATATCTGTTTTATCTACCAGAAATTATGTTGAGTTACTAAATAAAAGATTTCACCCTACAGACCGAGGTAAATTATTATCTGCATTTCTTGAAAAATTATTTACAAAATATGTTGATTATAATTTTACGGCAGATTTAGAAAACCAATTGGATGAAATTACCAGTGGTAAAATTGATTGGGTTAAAGTTTTAGATGGTTTTTGGAAAGACTTTTATTCAAATGTTGGAAAAGTCAAAGAGAAAAGAACTAGGGAAGTTTTGGATCTATTGAATGAAAGTCTAGGCGACCTTGTATTTGAAAGAGATGATAATGGTACTATTGATAGAAAGTGTAAACTTTGTGAAACTGGTCAATTAAGTCTTAAAAATAGTTTCAGAGGCGGTGCCTTTATAGGTTGTTCTAATTATCCAGAATGCAAATTTACGAGACCATTATCAAAATCAAAAGCATCACAACAAATTAATTTGGCAGAGCCTAAGTTGATTGGAAAAAATGATTTGGGTAAAGATATTTTTCTTAAAAATGGAAGATTTGGTCCTTATTTACAATATGAGATTGAGCCTAATGAATTAGATCAAAATAAAAGAAAAAAATCCAAAAAGAAAAAAGAAAATGAAAATTTAAAAAATGTATCTATACCTAAAGGTCTTCAAATTGAAAACGTAGATTTAGAAAAAGCTAAATATCTATGTTCTTTGCCAAAAATAATTGGCAAACATCCTGATTTAAATGAAGACATTAGTATTAATGTTGGAAGATTTGGTCCTTATTTAAAATGTTCCAATAAATCTGCGAGAATTGAAAGTGTTGATGAATTATTTACAATCGGTCTCAACAGAGCAGTAACTTTAATTTCTGAAGCCAAACCCGGTAGGATGTCATCGTCCGAAATAAAAAATCTTGGAGAACATCCTGAAGATAAAAAACCTGTAAGAATAATGAAAGGACAATACGGTCCCTATATTAAATATAAATCTCTTAATGCTACGATACCTGAAAATAAAGACCCAGACGAAATAACAATGGAAGAAGCTTTAATTTTGATTGAAAAAAGAAAAGAATACGATAAAAGTAAAAAGAAAAAAAAATGAAATTAATTATATACACATCAATATTTCTCATTGTATCTAATTTTGCTTTTGCAGACATAAAAGTAAATAAATGTGATAACATCAAAGATGATCGTCAAAAAACTAGTTGCTTAAACAAATTAAAACTCCAGGCGATAAAAGAAAATTCAAAAAAAAAAATAAATATAATTGAAGACAAGTTAGAAAAAACTCATAAAAAAATTGGAAAAGGCGTAAAAAAAACTGAAAAAGGAGTTGCAAATCTTGCAAAAAAAGCGGGAAACACAAAAAAAAAAATAGATGAAAAAGGGAGAAAAATAAGAAAAAGTATAGATGAAAAAGTGTCTAATTTTTTTAAAAAAGGACAAAATAAAATAAAAGAGTTTAATAAGAGAAAAGAATAAAATTTAAATGAGTGCAGAAGATAATTTAAAAAAAATGAATATCCAACTTCCAGAACCACCTAGCCCTGTGGGCTCCTATGTGGCAAGCAAAATTTCTGGAAATTTAATATATATTTCAGGTCAAGTACCTTTTAAAAGTGACGGTAAGCTAATTACAGGAAAAGTTGGAAAAGAATTGAATTTAGAAGAAGCACAAAACGCTGCAAAACTTTGCGCTCTAAATTTGTTGGCCCAACTTAAAAAAGCTTGTGGTGGAAATTTAGATAAAGTAAAAGGCTGTATAAAAATTACAGGCTACGTAAATTCTATAGACAATTTTACAGAACAACCGAAGGTCATCAATGGTGCCTCTGATCTAATTTCAAAAGTTTTTGAAGAAAGTGGTAAACATACCCGTGCTGCTGTGAGTGTAAACTCTCTTCCTTTGGGTGTCCCAGTAGAAGTAGATGCGATCTTCGAAATATAAATTTATCTTCCAACCGAAAAATATTTTATGCTTTTTTTCTTTAATTCATTGGGATTATAAAGGTTTCTTAGGTCGTAAATTTTAAAATTATTTTTTCCAACTGCCTTTTTAAAATCTACTGATTTAAATTCATCCCACTCTGTATTAATGATAACAAGATCTGCTCCTTTGCATGCTTCAAGCAAATTATCTTTGAATTTAAGATTTTTATTCTTTTTAAGTTCTTTTTTTGGGCCAGAAGGATCATAATAACTAACTAGCGCACCTTTTTTTAACAAATAAGATATCAGAACAAGACTTGATGACTCTCTCATGTCATCAGTATTTGCCTTGAAGGTTACACCTAAAATAGCAATCTTTTTATTTTTAATTTTATTACTTAGTATTTTGTTTACTCTTTTTGTTAGTAAAATTTTTCTTTTTTGGTTAGATTTTATAACTGACTTTACAATAGATAAATCAACTTTATACTTATCCGCTATAGAAACTAATCCTTTAGTATCTTTTGGAAAGCAAGATCCTCCATAGGCTGGTCCCGCTCTTAAAAATCTACTTCCAATTCTAACATCAGAACCCATTCCAACCGAAATATCCTCTACATTTACACCTATTTTTTCACACAAATTTGCAATTTCATTAATAAATGTGATTTTTGTAGCCAAAAAAGCGTTTGATGCATATTTAATTAATTCCGCTCCTCTTCTTGAAGTACAAAAAAACTTTGCTCCTTTTTTTATAAGTGGTTCATACAGAAATTTCATTTTTTTAAAAACTTTTTTATTGTCAGAACCAACAACTATTCTGTCAGGAAACCTAAAATCCCTCATAGCCTCACCTTCTCTCAAAAATTCAGGATTCGATATAACGTCAAACAAATTCTTGTTAACTCTTTTTTTTAATATTTTTTCAACTTGATTTCCCGTTGTTATGGGTACAGTGGACTTTATTACGATAGTTTTATAACTCTTAATATATTTTGACATTTCCTTAGCTACCTGAAGCACTTGTGATAGGTCTACTAAGTTCGATTTTTTTCTCGTTGGTGTTCCTACGCAAATAAAAATAATTTGAGAATCTTGAACGGCTTTTTCGAAATTGTCAGTAAAAATTAATCTTTTTCCTTTGAGATTATTTCTGATTAAATCATCCAAACCGGATTCGTAAATAGGAGAAATAGAGTTGCTTAACTTTTTTATTTTTACTTTATCCTTGTCTACACAATAAACTTTATTACCAAGATCTGCAAAACAAGTTCCGGTGACCAGACCAACATATCCTGTGCCTACGATACATAATTTCATATTATTTTATAAATATTTTGAAACAGTAATGCTTGATTTAATAAAACCTTCCAGTGTTCCACAATCAATATATTTTCCTTTAAATATATTCCCATAAAATTTTTCATTGTTTTTAACTAAAAACTTAATTGCGTCAGTAATATGTATTTCGCCTCCTTTTCCCCTTTTTTGATTCTTTAATACTGATAATATTTTTTTGGGAAGAATGTATCGTCCAATAATAGCGTAATTAGACGGAGCCTCGCTTAATTTTGGTTTTTCAACAACTTCGTTTATCAAAAAGAAATTTTTACTTTTCTTTTTAAATCCCAATATTCCCCACCTAGATACTGTCTTTTTTTCTACTTTCTTGCTGGCAATCACTGATCCTTTTGTTTTTTTATGTAAAGCAATCATTTCTTTTGAACAATTTCTCCTAAGAATTAAATCATCGGCCAATAACATTAAAAAATGTGTGCCCTTTAAATATCTTTTACATTTTAATACTGCATCACCAGTTCCATCCGGCTTGTTTTGATACACGAATTTTATCATTTTTTGATATCTTTTAATTTTTTTAAATACTTGCTGAAGACGTAAATCTTTTTTTTTCTTTTTTATAATTTTTTTATAAAATTTATCATTAAAAAAATATTTTTTTATACTCTGCCTTTTTCTAGGAATTACAAAAATAAATTGTCTGATCCCCGCATCAATACACTCATCCATTATATATTCTAAATTTGGTTTGCCGTTTATAGGCAGCAATTCCTTTGGAATCACACTTGACAATGGCAATAATCTTGTACCTAATCCAGCCAAAGGAATAATTGCTTGTCTGACCATTAGGATCTTTTACTAATTATATATATATTTTACAAATGAAATTTTTTAAAAATAAAAAAAAATTATGTAAAGAGATTAAAGGCTTCAAGAATATTGGTTTCGTTCCTACTTTGGGAGGATTGCATAAAGGCCACGAAGCTCTTATCAAAAAATCAATTAAAATATCAAACAAGACTCTCGTAAGTATATTTTTAAATCCAAAGCAGTTTGAGAATAAAAAAGATTTCAAAAATTATCCAAAAAATTACAAAAACGATATTAGAATCCTCAAAAAGTTAAAAGTAGATTACGTTTACATGCCAAGCTACAGAGATATATATAAATTTAAAACAAAAAATAAAATAATACTCGATAAATTTTCAAAAAAATTATGTGGTAAATATAGAAAGGGCCACTTTCGTGGCGTAATTGATGTGGTTAATAGATTTCTTGAAATAATAAAACCTAAAAAAATTTTATTGGGTCATAAAGACTTTCAACAACTTGTTTTAATTAAAAAACACATTAAAAAAAATAAAATAAAAACAACGGTAATAGCTTGTAAAACAGTGCGTGATAAGAATTTTATTGCATATTCTTCCAGATTAAAAAGATTAAAAAAACAAGAAAAAAACAAACTTGTAAAAATTATAAAATATTTAAAATATTACAAAAGATATTTAATTTTAAATAAAAAGATAAATATAAATTTTTTAGAAATTAAAAATAAACTTTCAGCCCTTGGTGCAAAAAAAATAGATTATGTTGAATTAATAGATTTAAAAACACTCAAAAAACCAAAAAAAAATAAAATAAAATTTAATTTATTTTTTGCTTTTTATATTGGACGAGTAAGAATAATTGATAACTTTTAATTGAATAAAAAATAGGATCCAATTCCCAAAAAAGACAAAAATCCAATTACGTCTGTAATTGTTGTCACAAATACACTTGAGGCAATTGCGGGATCAATATTAAATTTCTTTAAAGAAACTGGTACCAAAATTCCAAACAGTCCTGCTACAATCATATTTAAAACCATAGAAACTGCGATTAAAATTGATAAATTTATTTCTTTAAACCAAAATTGCACAATGACTCCTGTAATAATTGCAAAAATTATCCCGTTAAGAACGCCGATTATAAATTCTTTTGTTACAACTGTAAAAAAATTTCCCGATGAAAGTTCTTTTTTAGCGATCGCTCTTATGGTAACAGCAAGTGTTTGCATGCCAGCATTTCCTCCCATTGATGCTACAATTGGCATTAAAAATGCTAATGCCACCATTTGTTCTATTGTGGCACCAAATCTACTTATTACCCAAGTGGCAATTAACGCAGTAAATAAATTTAGAAGTAACCAGTTAAATCTTCTTTTAGTTTTTATTACAACGCTGTCTGTAATTTCTTCATCTCCAACCCCAGCTAATCTCAAAACATCTTCTTCAGCCTCCTCTTGAACAACAGTAACAACATCATCTGCTGTAATCATTCCTACAAGTTTATTATTTTTATTGACTACTCCAGCAGAAAC
Source organism: Pelagibacteraceae bacterium (assembly GCA_017640245.1). Lineage (GTDB taxonomy): Bacteria > Pseudomonadota > Alphaproteobacteria > Pelagibacterales > Pelagibacteraceae > Anoxypelagibacter > Anoxypelagibacter denitrificans. The sequence goes on along the minus strand of JAGFWA010000014.1, from coordinate 2,618 downwards.
TAAATTATAACTTTCAAACGTGTGACCAACTTCTTCTTTATCCATGTTTGCTGAAATTAAAACTGGAACTTTTCTCATAATTGAATTCATTTTTGAATCTCTCGGAGCTCTTAAAACTCTCGATGAAGGAACGGTACCTATTGGTTTAAAATCATTATCAATAATAAAAATTTCTAAAAATTCTTTCGGTAATTCTTTATTTTCTCTCAAATAATCAATTGTTTGACCTACAGTCCAATTGCTGGGAACAGCTGTAAATTCTCTTTGCATTATTCTTGCTGCAGAGTCTTCTGGATAACTCAATCCTTCTTCTAGAAGAAATCGATCCTTAGGCAACAATTTATCCAAAACTTTTTTCTTCTTATTCTCTTCTAGTTTTTCCAAAATTTGGAGTGCATTATCTGATTCAAGCTTATGTAAAATTTTTGCAATAGACTCTACCGATAAAAGCAAAAGAACTTCGGCTTGAATAGATTCATTAATTTCTATAAAAATTTCTGCCTCGATATTGAAAGCTTCTATTTCAATAAGTTTTTCCCTTGTATCAGCTGGAAGATTTTCAATTAAATTGGCTACATCAGAGGGATGAAGGTCCTTCAGAGTTTGATTAATGAACTGAACATCTTTGGATTTAATCTTTTCATTAAATAGATTGATAAAATCTTTATTAAAATCAAGATTTACTTTCTTTTCTCCAATCGTTTTTACTAAGCTCATAATTCACCAGATCTTTTATTTTTTGAGACTAATAGTTTATCTCGTGATAAAATTCAATTTAAAATGGACATAGAATTTAAAACAAGCAAAAAGCCTGTAAACTATAAAAAAGCTTTGCACTTTCTCAAAAAAAGAGTGAAAAAGGTAAAGAAAGGTGGGCGTGAATTAGTGTGGTTTTTAGAGCATCCCACAACTTATACGGCAGGCATAAGATATAAAAAAGAAGAAATATTAGATAAATCTATAAAAATAATAAAAACAAATCGTGGAGGAAAAATTACACTTCACAATCCAGGACAAAAAATAATCTATTTTGTAATTAATTTAAATAAAAGAAAAAAAGATATAAGAAATCTAGTTAGGCAAATTGAAAATATCATTGTTAGTTTTTTAAGTATTTATAAAATAAAATCATATCCAGATAAAAAAAATATAGGTATATGGGTTAAAGGTAAAAAAATTGCAGCCATTGGTATAAGAGTCACGAATTGGATTGCTTACCACGGGTGTTCAATTAATATAAAAAATAATCTTAAAGAATATAAAAAAATTTCACCCTGTGGTTTAAATAATAGAAATATAACATCAATTAAAAATGAAAGAAAAAATATAACTGATAATGTTAATAAAAGTTTAAAAAATCTATTCCTTAAATATTTAAATAGATTTTAAAATTTTCTTTTAATAAAATCCTCAAACTCTTCGTTGTACTTTGCCTTAAAATTATACTTAACATTGTTGATCATAAATTTAATTTTATGTGCATGTAACATTAAATTTTTACTTCTAATTTTATTTATATGTTTTTTAACAAAATATTTGTTATCACCTATGATAGGATTTCCAATATTATACAGCTGTTTTCTTAACTGATGCTTTCTACCTGTTATAGGGTTTAATTCTAACAGAGAGTATTGCCCATTGCTTTTTAATATCTTTAAATGCGAAATTGCCTTTTGAACAATTTTTTTATTATTATCGTATGAGATTAAATCGTCTTCCAATAAACTTATATCTTCTGACACCTCGCCGTAAGTAATAGCTAAATATGTTTTATGTATTTTTCTTATTCTGAATAGCGATGTAAACAATTGAGCGTACTCTCTATTTTTTGCAACTATAAGTACGCCTGATGTTTCTTTGTCAAGTCTATGAACAATAAAAGGTTTTACATCTTTAAAATATTTTGTATTTTTTAGTATATCAATAATGTTTTTAAAAGACCTTGTCCCAGCCTGAACAGGTATCCCGCTCGGTTTATTAATTATAATAAAATTATTATTATTCTCTAAAATAAAATTATCATATTTGCTTTTTTCTTTTTCTGACGGTTTGTATTTAATTTTTTTAGATTTATCGTTAGATTTTATTTTGTTGATACCATATATCTCGATAATGTCATGAAATTGAACTCTATAAGATGTTTTGGTTTTCTTTTTATTAACCTTTACTTTATTTTTTCTAATAATTTTTTCTATTAATGATTGTGGAATGTTAAAAACATTTTGCTTAAACCATTTATCAAAACGAGAGTTGTGGTAATCCTTATCGACTATAAATTTTTTAAGCATGCAAGGCTTAGATTTATATTATTTACTTGCAGTTTTTGGAAGAGTTTCTTTTTCTTTTTTCTTAGTTTCAACTTTTTTAGGTTTATCAACTTTTCTTGCATTTACATCTCGATCTACTAATTCGATCACAGCCATTGGAGCATCGTCTCCAGTTCTAAATCCAGCTCTTAACACTCTTGAGTATCCACCCTTTCTAGCAGCATATCTTTTTGAAAAAGTTTCAAAAACTTTCTTCACTGAACTTTTATCTTGCAATTTGGAAAAAAGATTTTTTTTATTATTCAAATCTATTTTTTTTCCTATAGTAATTACTTTGTCAATTTTTGGTTT
>JAGFWA010000013.1 GCA_017640245.1 Pelagibacteraceae bacterium | reverse complement strand
TTGTAAAATCATGCATTGTTGCATTGAAAAATTTTCCTGCTGTTAATGCAGAAATACAAAATGATGCAATAATTTACAAGAATTACTATAATATTAGTTTTGCAGTTGGCACTGATAGGGGGCTGGTGGTTCCTGTATTAAGAGATTCTGATGAAATGTCTTTTGCTGATATCGAAAAAAGCATTACTTCTCTTGGTGAAAAAGCAAGAGAGGGAAAAATTACCATAGATGACTTACAAGGAGGAACTTTTACTATTACTAATGGAGGAATTTATGGATCAATGCTTTCTACTCCAATATTAAATCCACCACAGTCAGGAGTATTAGGCATGCATAATATAATGGAGCGTCCAGTGGTTAAGAATGGAGCTATAGTGATTCGTCCCATGATGTATTTAGCCCTATCATACGATCATAGAATTATAGATGGCAAGGAAGCCGTTTCATTTTTAAAAAGTATTAAAGATTCTCTAGAAGAGCCGAAAAGGCTTTTTTCAAATGTTTAAAAATGGAAAAAAATTTTGATCTCTTAGTTATAGGTGGAGGACCAGGAGGTTATGTATGTGCCATACGAGCAGCTCAACTTGGATTAAAAACAGGCTGCATCGAATCAAGAGGAACCCTGGGAGGAACTTGTTTGAATGTAGGTTGTATACCATCCAAAAGCCTTCTGAATTTATCTGAACTTTACCATAAGGCAAAAAATAATTTTGACAATCTGGGTATAGAGACAAAAGATATTAAATTAAACTTGAAAAAAATGATGGCGAATAAGAATAAATCAGTTCAAGTTTTAACAAAAGGAATTGAGTTTTTATTCAAGAAAAATAAGATTTCGTATATTAAAGGAAAAGGAGTTCTTTTTTCAAAGAATGATATTGTTGTTTATGAAAACGAAAAAAAAACTACTTACAAGTCGAAAAATATTGTTATTGCCACTGGCTCTTTACCAACTTCTTTGCCAGGTGTTGAAATTGATGAAAAAAATGTAATTTCGTCTACAGGAGCGCTTTCTTTAGAAAAAATTCCAAATAATTTAATAGTAATAGGAGGTGGATATATTGGTCTTGAAATGGGTTCGGTATGGGCAAGATTGGGCTCGCAAGTTACAGTAATTGAATATTTAGATCATATTATACCTGGTATGGATAGAGAGATATCTAGAGAATTTCAAAAAATTTTAACAAAGCAAGGAATAAAATTTAAATTAGATAGCAAGGTAACTGGCGCAAGTACTGAAAAAAATAAAAAAGTTATAGTAGATTTTGTAAATAACAAAACTAAAGTCAAAGAAAGAATAGAATGTGATAAAGTTTTGGTTTCAGTGGGTAGAAAACCCTATACGGAAGGTCTTAATTTATCAAAGATTGGTATCAATAAAGACGACAAAGGAAGAATAGAAGTTAATGAAAAATTCCAAACTTCTGTGCAGAATATATTTGCTATAGGAGATGTAATCAAAGGCCCAATGCTGGCTCACAAGGCAGAAGAAGAAGGTATTGCCGTTGCAGAAATACTTGTCGGTCAAGCAGGACACGTGAATTACAGTGTGATCCCGAGTGTTATATATACAGCTCCAGAAGTTGCGTCAGTAGGAAAAACTGAAGAGCAGCTAAAGAGGTTAAACATAAATTATAAAATTGGAAAATTTCCATTCCTCGCCAATTCAAGGGCAAAAGTTAATAATGAAGCAGATGGATTTGTAAAAATTTTAGCTGATTCAAAAACAGATAAAGTTTTAGGAGCACATATAATAGGTCCGCATTGTGGAGACATGATTGCCGAAATGGTTTTGGCAATGGAATTTGGGGCTAGTTCAGAAGATATCGCTAGAACATGTCATGCTCATCCAACTCATACTGAAGCAATAAAGGAAGCCGCCTTAGCAATTGATAAAAGACCTATTCATTTTTAAAACATATTATATTTTTATTAATTAATGAAAGTACCAGTTCTTATTCCAAGAATTTTTGATTATCCTCATACTTATTTATCTGGAAAATTTGACAAATTAAAACCAGGCTCAATAGTCTTAGTACCTTTTGGCAGAAAAAAAGAAATTGGGGTAATTTGGGACAAACAGGAAAAGACTAATAAAATATTTAAATTAAAAAATGTTTTAGAAAAAAAGTCAATTTCTTTAAACGAAAATTTAATAAAATTTATCAACTGGTTTTCACTTTATAATTTAGTGCCCAAGGGAATGGTTTTAAAAATGTGTTTAGGTGATGAATCTTTCTTTTCAAAAAATTCAAATTTTATTGACGATACTAAAATAAAGAAAAAAAATAAATTCAACTTAAACCCAGAACAGAAAAGGTGTTTGGATGATATCAATGGTTTTGGCAACAAGTTTAATGTAACCCTTCTTCAAGGAGTTACAGGCTCTGGAAAGACGATTGTTTATTTTGAAAAAATAAAACAAAATTTAGTGCAAGGAAAACAATCTCTAGTATTGTTACCAGAAATATTTCTTACAAATCAGTTTGAACAAAGATTTGAAGATTATTTTGGATTTAAGCCTTCTATTTGGCATTCAAAAATAACAAAAAAAAATAAAAAAATAATTTGGCAAAATATTGTTAATAATAAAATTAAACTAGTAGTTGGTGCAAGATCCTCTTTGTTTTTACCTTTTAAAAAATTAGGTTTAATCGTTGTTGATGAAGAACATGACTCTTCTTACAAACAAGACGAAGGCCTAAGGTATAATGCTAGAGATATGGCAATTTCTCGTGCTTCAATAGAAGATATTCCAATAATATTAGCGACATCTATACCGTCTTTAGAAACTTATAATAATGTAAAAAATAAAAAATATAATTCAACAAAATTAAAAAAAAGATATAAAAATTTTTTACTTCCCAGTGCAGAAATAGTTAATTTAAATTTGAACAAAAAAAATAAAAATATTTGGCTAGATATAAAAACTTTAAATTTAGCGAGAAAGTATTTAGATAGTAAGCAGCAGGTACTTTTTTTTTTAAACAGAAGAGGTTATGCACCTTTTTTAATTTGTAAAAAATGTGGCCTTAAGCTTGTTTGTCCTAATTGTTCAGTTTTTTTAACATTTCATAAACAGTTAAATAAAGCCATGTGTCATCATTGTGGACATAAAAGTAGCATAAAACAAAAATGTCAAAAGACAGATTTCAATTGTGAATTTCAAATGTACGGACCTGGTGTAGAAAAAATCTTTGCAGAATTAAGACAAATTTTTCCTGATAAAGTGATAAAAATTTTATCAAGTGATTTTCTTAATAAAAAAAAGGAAACCATTAACCTTTTAAAAGATATAGAAAATAATAAAGTGAACATTCTTGTCGGTACACAATTAATTTCTAAAGGTTTTAATTTTCCAAATTTAAACTGCATAGTAGTTGTAGATGCTGATTTTTCTGGTATGGGATTTGATCTTAGATCTACAGAAAAAAATATACAGCTCTATAATCAACTTAGTGGTAGGGCAGGAAGGTTTAGCAAGAAGTCTCTCATAATTTATCAAACTTTTAATCCATCAGACAAAACTTTAAGTGATATACTTGAAAATAATCCGGAAAAGTTTCTTGAAGAAGAAAGTTGTTTAAGAAAAGAAAAAAAACTCCCTCCATTTTCTCGATTAATAGCTTTTATAGTTGAGTCAAATAATGAGAAAGAAAGCTTTTTGGAGGCGCAAAAAATTAAGAAAAATCTACTATTATTGAAAGATATTGAAGTTATGGGCCCAGTTACATCGCCGATCTTTAAAATAAAAAATAAATACAGAACAAGATTATTGCTAAGGTCTCAAAGCAATGTTCTCGTTCAAAAGAAAATCAGCAGAATCTTGAAAAACTTAAATATTTCAAAAAAAATAAAACTTACAGTTGATGTGGACCCACTGAACTTTAGTTAATATGCGTTCCAATCGCACTTGATCACATTAAATTCCTATGATACGAAACTTGATAAATTCTTTAATCAAATCGCATAGGGATAAACTTTGAGCAAAAACAAATCTTTTTCAACCGAAATATCAGAGAGATATGCTTTAGCACTTTATAATCTCTCCAAGGATCAAAACCAAATTAATGAGTTTGAATTAAGTATGAATAATTTTATGAAAATTTATGAGTCAAATGAAGATTTAAAAAGTTTTGTAAAAAACCCAACATATTCAACATCAAGTCAGCAAAAAGTATTTGAAAAAATTACAAGCCTTATGAATTTTAATAAAATCATAAAAAACTTTTTTTCAATATTGGTGATAAAAAAAAGAATATTTTTTTTAGATAAAATCATTCAAAAGTTTTTAAAGCTAATTTCTCTTAAACGAGGTGAAATAAAAGCAAATTTGATATCTTCAAAAAAAATCGATAGCAAAATACTTTCTGATTTAGAAAAACAAATTTCAGAAAGCGTTAAGCATCCAATTAAGCTAAATTATAAAATAGATGAAAGTTTACTTGGTGGAATTATTATCCAGATTGGAAGTTTAATGATAGACACTTCTGTTAAAAATAAATTGAAAAAATATAAAAAATTAATGATTGAAGCTTAGCATGGATATAAATCCTTCTGAAATAACTAAAATACTCAAAGAACAAATTAAAGGCTTCGGAGAAAAAACGGAGGTTTCTGAAATTGGCAAGGTTCTATCTGTCGGCGATGGTATTGCTAGAGTACACGGTTTGGACAACGTACAAGCCGGGGAAATGGTTGAATTTAAAGATGGTTCAAAAGGCATGGCATTGAATTTGGAAAGCGACAATGTTGGAATTGTAATTTTTGGTGATGATAGAGCAATTAAAGAAGGTGATACTGTAAAACGTACCGGTTCAATTGTAGATGTTCCTGTTGGCAAAGAATTACTGGGTAGAGTGGTTGATGCTCTAGGTAATCCTATAGATGGTAAAGAAAATCTTAAAAAAGGTATCAAAAGAAAAAGAGTTGAAGTCAAGGCTCCAGGAATAATTCCAAGAAAATCAGTAAACGAACCTATGCAGACCGGACTTAAAGCCATTGACAGCTTAATTCCTATTGGGAGGGGTCAACGAGAATTAATAATTGGCGATAGACAAACAGGAAAGACAGCGGTGGCTATTGACACAATAATAAATCAAAAAAAAATAAATGAATCTGATGATGAAAAAAAGAAATTGTATTGTATTTATGTTGCTATAGGTCAAAAAAGATCAACAGTTGCTCAAATTGTTAAAACTCTACAAGATGCTGGGGCTATGGATTATACTATAGTTGTAGCAGCAACTGCTTCCGATCCAGCACCTTTGCAATTTTTAGCACCTTATACGGGCTGTACTTTCGGTGAGTTCTTCAGAGATAATGGCATGCATGCTTTAATAATTTATGACGATTTATCAAAACAGGCAGTCGCTTACAGACAAATGTCACTTTTATTAAGAAGACCTCCAGGAAGAGAAGCATATCCTGGTGACGTTTTTTATTTGCATAGTAGATTACTTGAACGTGCAGCTAAGCTTAATGAAGACAATGGAGGAGGCTCTCTTACGGCCCTACCGATTATAGAAACGCAAGCTGGCGATGTATCAGCGTATATACCAACAAATGTGATCTCAATTACAGACGGTCAAATTTTTTTAGAAACAGAACTTTTTAACCAAGGAATAAGGCCAGCGGTAAACGTTGGACTTTCAGTTTCTAGAGTTGGCTCAGCCGCACAGATTAAAGCAATGAAAAAAGTAGCTGGTTCAATTAAACTTGAGTTGGCCCAATACCGTGAAATGGCTGCTTTCGCTCAATTTGGATCAGACTTAGATGTATCGACGCAAAAACTTTTAAATAGAGGATCAAAACTTACCGAACTTCTGAAACAAGATCAGTATAGTCCTATGACAGTAGCTGAACAAGTTGTATCGGTTTATACAGGAGTCAAAGGATACTTGGATAATATTGATATCAATCAAATTCGTTCTTTTGAAAAAGGTCTTCTAGAACTAATAAAAAATGAAAAACCAGAAATATTAGAATCGATTCAAAAAAGTGGAAAAATAGAAGAAGATACTGATAAAACTTTGTCTGAGATTATAACAAATTATAAAAAAAATTTTTCTGAAAAAAAATAATGCCTAGTCTTGATGATCTAAGAAGAAGAATCTCTAGTGTAAAATCCACCCAAAAAATTACTAAAGCCATGAAAATGGTAGCTGCAGCTAAACTTCGTAGAGCTCAAAAAATGGCTGAACAAGGCAGGTCCTACAGTGATAAAATGGATGTTATTATCCAGAATTTAAGCAAAGCAATTAGTGATCCCTCAAATGTTTCAAAACTTTTGGCGGGAACCGGAGAAGATAAGACTCACTTATGCGTTGTAATGACAGCTGACAGAGGCCTTTGCGGGAGCTTTAATACGAATATATGTAAATTGGCCAAAAACTATTTTAATGAAATTATTAAAAAATCTAAAAATTTAAAAATCATTACAGTTGGTACAAAAGGTTTTGATCAGCTTAAAAGAAATTATGGTCGCTACATTATAAAAAAAATTAATTTTAAAGATAAAAAAAAATTATCTTTTCGAGATGCAGAGGCAATCGGACAAGAAATAGTAAAACTATTCAAAAATAAGGAATTTGATAAATGTGTGATATTTTTCAATAAGTTTAAAAATGTTATTTCTCAAATACCACAGAAACAACAGGTAATTCCGGCTATGAAAAATGATCTTTCGAGCAAAGATTTACCAACATCCTATGAGTTTGAACCAGAGGAAGACGAAATTTTAGATGATTTGCTACCAAAAAATATTTCTACTCAGATTCATAAAGCTTTTTTAGAAAATTCGGCAAGCGAACAAGGTTCAAGGATGACCGCAATGGATAGCGCGACAAGAAATGCAGGTGATTTGGTTGAAAAATTAACTATACATTATAATAGGAGCAGACAAGCTGCTATCACAAAAGAATTAATTGAAATAATTTCAGGAGCAGAAAGTTTATAAGATGCAAAAAATGGGAAAAATTATTCAAGTTATTGGTGCAGTTATTGACGTGCAATTCGAAGATGATTTACCTGAAATTTTAACTGCACTAGAAGTTGATAACGGCGGAAATAAATTAATTTTAGAAGTTGCTCAACATTTGGGAGAAAATAGAGTGAGAACCATAGCCATGGATAGCACCGAAGGTTTAAAAAGAGGTGATCAAGTCAAAAATACTGGCGCACCTATTAGTGTTCCAGTGGGACCCGAGACACTTGGCAGAATAATAAATGTTATTGGTGAACCGATTGATCAAAGAGGAGAGTTAAAAACAAAAGAGAAATGGCCAATACACAGAGATGCTCCTAAATTTACAGATCAGTCCACTGAGACAGAAATATTAGAAACAGGAATAAAAGTGATAGATCTTCTAGCGCCATATTCAAAGGGTGGAAAAATAGGATTGTTTGGAGGTGCGGGAGTTGGAAAAACAGTTATTATTATGGAATTAATAAACAATATAGCCAAAGCTCATGGCGGCTTTTCTGTTTTTGCAGGTGTGGGCGAGAGAACTCGCGAAGGAAATGATTTGTATCATGAAATGATTGAATCCGGAGTTATTAAACTTGAAGGCAAAGGATCAAAAGCAGCTCTTATATATGGACAAATGAACGAACCGCCAGGAGCAAGAGCTAGAGTTGGTTTAACAGGATTGACTGTTGCGGAATATTTTAGAGATAAAGAAGGTCAAGATGTTTTATTCTTTATGGATAATATTTTTAGATTTACACAGGCCGGATCTGAAGTTTCAGCTCTTTTGGGAAGAATACCTTCAGCCGTGGGTTACCAACCAACATTGGCCACCGATATGGGAAATTTACAAGAAAGAATAACTACTACTAGCAAAGGTTCGATTACGTCGGTACAAGCAATATATGTCCCAGCCGATGATTTAACAGATCCATCTCCAGCCACATCATTTTCACATTTAGATGCAACTACAGTTCTTTCTAGGCAAATTGCTGAACTTGGAATTTATCCTGCGGTAGATCCGCTTGATTCAACTTCAAGAATTCTAGATCCAAGGATTGTTGGTGAAGAACACTACGGAGTTGCCAGAGAGGTTCAAAAAATATTACAAACTTATAAATCTCTTCAAGATATAATAGCCATTCTTGGTATGGACGAACTTTCCGAGGAGGATAAACTAACAGTAGCAAGGGCAAGAAAAATACAAAGATTTCTATCACAACCTTTTTTTGTAGCCGAAGTATTTACTGGTTCACCAGGGAAATTAGTCAGTCTAGATTCCACCATAAAAAGTTTTGATGCAATTTGCAAAGGAGAATATGATCATCTTCCAGAAGCGGCATTTTATATGGTTGGAACAATAGAAGAAGTTGTGGCAAAAGCAGAAAAAATGGCGAAAGAGGCGGCAACTTAATGTCAGAAAATTTTAACTTAGAAATAATTTTACCAGAAAAAATTTTACTAAAAGACCAGACAACTTCGGTAACCATTCCGTCCTTTGAAGGAGATATGACAATTTTAAAAGACCATATATCACTCATTGCTATTTTAAGGCCTGGAATTATTAAAATTTTTGGCTCTAAAAAAGCAGAATATTTTGTTGAGGAAGGTGCAGTGGAATTTTCAAATAATAACTTAATTATATTATCGTCAACGATTTTAGACGTAAAAGAACTTTCAAGAGATCAAATATCTAAAATGATTGACGATTGTAAAAATCAGCTAAACAACAAAAGTGGCTTAGATGACAAAACAAATTATGTTATTTCTCACAAAGTAGATGCTTTATCCAGAATTAATTTATAAAAGACTTAATCACTGGTAGAAGTTTTTCATAAACTTTCTTTTTAAAATGAACAATTACACTAGGCAAATTTTCAATATCTAGCCATTGCCATTCTATAAATTCTGGATGGGTTGTTTTAAGGTTAATTTCCTCATCTTTACCTAAAAATTTTACTATAAACCATTTTTGTTTTTGGCCTCTATATTTTCCCCTCCAAATTTTTCCCAGGAGATAATCGGGCAACTCATATTCAGTCCATCCTTCTAGTTCTTTTAAAATTTCAATACTTCTAATACTGGTTTCTTCTTTTAATTCTCTTTTCATAGCATTAATTAAGTTTTCACCACGATCCACTCCTCCCTGAGGCATTTGCCATTTATTTGTTGGATTGTCTTTTCTTTTACCTACAAAAACTTTATTTTCTTTATTTAATACTATTATGCCAACGCCCAATCTAAGCGGAAGTTCATTTTGTTTCATTTAAATTGTTAAAAGTTTTATAGCGTAATTTAATTGATTATCAGAGACTGAATTAATTTTAAAATCTTCAGATTCTTCCTCTACTAAAATATCAGGTGAGACGCCTATTTCTGAAATTGATTGTCCAGATGGCAAATAGTATTTAGAAATTGTAAGCCTCATACCCCCTCCATCACTCAAAGGTATGATCGATTGGACAGATCCTTTGCCGTATGTATTTTCACCTAAAAGTATCGCTCTTTTGTGATCTTTTAAAGCACCTGCAACTATTTCTGATGCAGAAGCAGAACCATTATTTATTAAAATGATAAGCGGCTTTCCTTTTACTTTATCTCCTTTTTTTGCAAAAAAACGTCTATTTTCGCTAGCCTTTCTGCCTTTTGTTGAAACAATTTCTCCGTCATTTAAAAAGAAATCAGTAACATTTATTGCTTGAGTTAATAATCCTCCGGGATTGTTTCTTAAATCAAGAATATATCCGGTTAATTTTTTACTCTTTTCAAAATTTTTTATTTTTTCTACTAATTGCTTACTACTGTTGCTGTTAAATGATTTTAATCTCAAGTAACCAATATTATTTTTCATTATCTTGGCTTCTACAGACTTAACTTGAATCATCTCTCTTATAATGGTTTTGTTTATTATTTTTTTTTCACCCCTTCGTCTTATTGTTAAGTCAATTGAAGAACCAACGGGTCCCCTCATAAGTTTAACAGCTTCCATTAATGTTTTGCCCTGTACCTGCACATCGTTAATTTTTATGATGTAATCTCCTGCTTTGATTCCCGCTTTAGAAGCTGGAGTGTCGTCAATTGGAGAAATTACCTTCACCACTCCTGCCTCCATACTAACTTCAATACCAAGGCCACCAAATTCACCTTTTGTATCTGTTTGCATACTTTCAAAAAGTTCGGGATTCATATACACAGAATATGGATCTAAATATTGTAAAACTCCATTTATTGCAGCATCCATTACATCTGACTCATTAATTTCATCTACATACTCTTTCTTTACTTTATCCAAAACTTCTCCAAACAAATCTATTTTTTTATATAGATTTTCATTATCCTTACCGCTTACATTTGTTGTAAAAAAAATAAGTATTAATAAAATTTTTGAAATATTTTTTATCATAAAGTTAAACTTTCTTTAGAAAATGGTTCTGACCACATTTTTTCCAGATCATAAAACTTTCTTTTTTCAGGATTAAAAATATGAACAATAATATCCATAGCATCTATTAATTTCCAATCTTTACTTGCTCTCCCTTCAATTTTACATTCTGTTAATCCATTCTTTTGTAAGTGTGTAAGCAATATTTCTGATAGTGACTGAATGTGTCTAGATGAACTTCCAGATGCTATAATCATATAGTCAGCTATTGAAGATTTTCCCTTTAGGTTTATAGCCACGATGTGTTTTGCTTTATTTTGATCTAAAATTTTTTCAACAGTTTTTTTTAATTTTAAAATTTCCATTAATTACTTCACTTTAAATAACTTTTCCTTACTTTTGAAGAAGAAATATTAATCATTTTTGACCGTAGAAACATTAATTTTTCTTTTCCCAAAGCTTTTAAAGCTTTGGATGTCAAAGATTTTTTTACGTAACCTGCGCGAGGGAATATGGCTATTTGACATAATTCTGCAATCTTTCTCCAACTTTTCCAACTATGAAATTTAACAAAATTGTCGGAACCCATTATAAAATAATATCTGTTTTTAGTACCTTTTTTTTTTAAGTACTTAATTAACTTTATGGTTTCAGATGATTTTAAAAATTTATCATAACTATGAACTTTTATTTTTTTATTGTTTCTGACTATTTTTTTTGAAAGAAGTAGTCTTTTTTTTAAAGAGAACATGGGATTTTTTTTGAAAGGATTTTTTTTCGTTACTCCCCAAATTAAAAAATCTAACTTTAATTTTTTTATTGCAAATATAGAAATTGTTAAATGTCCTTTGTGTGGTGGATCAAAAGTGCCACCTAAAATACCAATTTTTTTTGATATTTTTTTTTTTAAATTCATTAATTACGATCTAACACTTCCTTTTCCTTCAACTATATATTTATAAGAAGTTAGTTGATTAATGCCGACAGGTCCTCGAGGGGGTAATTTGTTGGTTGATATACCGATCTCTCCACCAAAGCCAAATTCTCCACCATCTGCAAATTGCGTAGATGCATTGTGAATGGCAATTGCACTGTTTACTCCATTCAAAAATAATTTTGCAGTTTTTTTATTATTAGTAATGATAGCATCTGTATGCATAGTTCCATATTTTAAAATATGTGCAACTGCATCTTCAACCCCTTTAACTGTTTTTATAGATATTTTTGCCTTTAAATATTCCGTTCTCCAATCAACTTCTTTTGCTAATTTAAGTTTGTTTTGAAATAATTGGTTTAATTTTTTATCCACAACAACTTCACATCCTAGAAAAATTAATTCTTTTATTATTGGAACAGCATGAGATTTCATACATTTAGTATCAATAAGCAAAGTTTCAGCTGCGCCACAAATGGACGTTCTCCTCATCTTTGAATTTAAGACAACTTTTTTTGCCATTTCTAGCTTCGCATCTTTATCAATATAAACGTGACAATTTCCATCTAAGTGTCCAATAACATTTACAGTAGAAAATTTTTTAACTTTTCTAACAAGATTTTTTCCACCTCTTGGCACAATGACATCAATGTAATTTGACATTTTAGATAAAAGGCCATCTACAATTTTTCTATTTTTTTTATCTATAAATTGTATACAATTTTTGTCTATTTTGTTTCTGATTAGTGAATTTCTAAACAAATTCGATAGAATTTTATTTGAATGAAACGACTCAGATCCACCTCTTAAAATAGCTACATTACCAGATTTTAAACACAAGGATGACACATCAGAAGTAACATTAGGTCTACTTTCATAGATAACTCCTATCACACCTATTGGTATGGTTACTTTTTTTATTAAAAGATTGTTTGGTCTCCTCCATTTTGCGAGCACTTTCCCCAGTGGATCTTTAAATTTTATGATTTGACTTATTGAATTTCTGATGTCTTCAATTTTTCTGTCATTTATAATCAGCCGATCTATTAAATCTTTACGCTTACAAGATTTAATATCTTTAATATTTTCTTTTATAATTTCTTTTTTATTGTTAGCCAATTCTTTGATATAAGTTTCTAAAACCTTATTTTTTCTGTCACTTTTAATTTTATTAAGATTTTTAAAAGCAAGCCTTGATTTTAATCCAATATTTTTTAAGTATTTATTCATTATAATTTAACCATATCATCTCTATGGACGATTTCAGACTTACTTGAATATCCAAGTATTTTTTCTATTTGATCACTTTTGAGTCCTTTTATTTTATTAATTTCTTCAGATGAGAATGAAGTAAGGCCTCTGGCAGACTCTTTACCATCATTATCAACAATTAGAATATTGTCTCCTTTGGAAAAAACACCCTCGACTTTAGTAATTCCTGCTGACAATAGACTTTTTCCATTTCTCAGAGCTCTTAAAGCTCCATTATCAATATATATTTTTCCATTAGATCCTATCGAACTAATAATCCATTTTTTTCTTGCATCTAGAGTTGATACTTTTGGCAAAAACCAAGTACAAATATTTTCTTTGAGTAATTTGCTAAGAGGATTTATATGTTTTCCGTTTGCTATGGCCATGTGGCATCCTGCGTTCATACAAATTTTTGCAGCCTCTAGTTTGGTCTTCATACCTCCAGATCCATAATAATTTTTTTTGTTTTTTACAAAGGAATATATTTTTTCATCAACATTACTCACTTCTTTGATAATTTTTTTATTTTCTAAAGAGCTGTACAAGCCATCTACATCTGAAAAAATTACTAAAGTATTTGCACTAATTATTTGAGCGACTCTTGCTGCCAAACGATCATTATCACCATACTTAATTTCAGAAGTAGCAGTTGTATCATTTTCGTTAACAATAGGCACCGCTCCTAATTTAAATAAATTCTCAAAAGTTCTTTTTGCGTTAATTGCTCTTCTTCTTTGCTCAGTATCATCTAGCGATATTAAAATTTGACCAATTTTAATCTTGTTTTTTTCAAATATTTTTCGGTAAATATTTGTTAAATGAATTTGTCCTATGGACGCTAAGGCCTGACTCATTTCGATTTTGATATTTTTTTGCTTAATTTTTAAGTAATTTTTGCCTAAGGCAATAGCACCAGATGATACTATGACAAATTCCTTGCCCTTTTTTTTTAATTTTTTTATATCTTTTGCTAAGCTTTGAAGCCATTTTTCTTTTAACTTTCCTTTGCTGTCCACTAGATTGGATGAACCAATTTTTAATATAATAATTTTAGCGTTATTTAGGTACATTTTTTATAAATTATCTTTTTTATTTTTTCGAAATTTTGACCAGAAAGTAATGATGTTATTTCAAAATTTTTTTTAATTTTTTTTCTAAAGTTTTCTAATTTTTTGGTAATAGAGTCCATATCTATCAAATCTAATTTATTAAAGATAATTATCTCCGTTTTTTTTAAGATTTTTTTATCATATTTAGATAATTCATTCTTTATTTTTAAATAATTTCCAAGAATATCTTTTTCCGATATATCAATTAAATGAATTAAAGTTTTACATCTTTCTATATGTCTTAAAAATTTATCACCCAAACCAATACCTTTGTGCGAACCTTCTATCAAACCAGGAATATCTGCCAAAACTATTTCTTTGTGATTAATATTTAAAACACCCAAATTTGGATTTATTGTTGTGAATGGATAATTAGCTATTTTAGGTTTTGCTTTAGTGCATTTAGACAAAAAACTTGATTTACCTGCATTTGGTAGTCCAATGATACCAACGTCTGCAATAACTTTCAGTTGTAACCATATCCAAAACTCTTCACCTTTTTTTCCATCAGTTTTTTTTCTTGGAGTTCGATTTGTAGAACTTTTAAATCTTGTGTTTCCCAAACCACCTTTTCCTCCTGTAGCAACTACAAATCTTTCTTTGTTTTTTGTCAGATCGTAAATTAATGTATTATTATCCTCCTCATAAATTTGAGTGCCAACAGGAACTTTTAAAATTAAGTCTTTTCCACCTGCGCCAGTTTTATTTTTTTTACTTCCAGATTTTCCAGTCTCAGCTTTAAAATGTTGTCTATATCTAAAATCGATTAATGTATTAAGATTTCCCTCTGATTCTAAAATAATAGATCCGCCATTTCCTCCATCTCCACCGTCAGGACCGCCAAACTCAATATATTTTTCTCGTCTAAAACTCGCAGAGCCTGCTCCGCCATCTCCGGCTTTAATATAAATCTTTGCTTGATCTAAAAATTTCATGTTGAAAAGTAATTTAAATTATTACTTAAATTTATTTGGGAACAACAGATACAAGAGTTCTGTTTGATTTTGATTTTTTAAATTTTACTTTCCCGATCACTAATGAAAAAATTGAATGATCTTTTCCCATCCCAACGTTAGTTCCAGGATGAATTTTTGTTCCTCTTTGACGAACTATAATATTTCCAGGTCTTACTAGCTGCTGTCCGTATTTTTTAACTCCTAATCGACGACCCGCACTATCTCGGCCGTTTCTCGATGATCCGCCTGCTTTTTTTGTTGCCATAAAATTTTATTTTTTACTTTTCGTTTTTAATACTTTTTTCTTTTCGGTAGTTTTTTCAACAGTTTTTTCTTTCTTAGGGCTTAACTTTTTATCTGATTTTAGTTCAGTTGATAATTTACTTTTGTTTTCTTTAATTTCAGAAATTACTTTACCGTTTTTAGATAAAATTTTTGTAATTTGAATTTTAGATAGTGGTTGCCTATGGCCATACTTTTTTCTAGAATTTTGTCTTCTTCTTTTTTTGAATACTAAAATTTTTTTATCTCTTATGTTCTCCAACAACAGACCTTCTACTATTGCACCACTAATTATTGGATTTCCAATCTCAGTGGTCTTATCGTCATTTAAAAGCAAGACTTTTTTAAATTCCACTTTTTTACCCTTTTGGATATTTAATTTTTCAACTTTAAGAATGTTACTAGCAGAAACTTTATATTGTTTACCACCAGTTTCTATTACAGCAAAAGACATAAAATAATCCTTATTAAATTTAAGGCAATATAACTTGATGACCTATCAAGTCAAGTTCAATGACACTAAAATTTATCTTTTAAATTCCTTAATTTCGTAAAAATTTCCAATTCAGAACTCGTCTTCATTTTAATATTGTTTTTAATTTTTTTATCATCACATCTTAAGAATATGTTGGTGTCTAACTCTTGGCCTAAAGATACCGGAAGAGTTGGTTGATTTCTTTTTCTTTTAATTTGGACTTCTTTAATTCTATCTTTGAGTTTTTCATTTTTTTTATCGATGCTTATACAAAATTTTCCATTATTATCTGTATATTCGTGGCCACAGTATATCATTGTATCTTTTGGTAAGTTTTTAATTTTTTCTAATGATTCGAACATTTGTTCAAAAGTTCCTTCAAAAATTCTACCACAACCAAGAGAAAACAAAGTATCACCTACAAATAATACTTTAGATTGTTTAGAAAAGAAGCAAATATGTCCAAGAGTGTGACCCGGTATGTGTACTACCTTAAAATTTGTTTTTCCAATAGAAAAAAAATCCCCATCTTTTTTTTTAATGTCTATGTCAGGAATTCTCTTCTCATCATAAGTTGAAGCAATAATTTTTGAATTATACTTTTTTTTTAAATCAGTATTGCCACCTATATGATCAAAATGATGATGGGTATTTAGGATGAAATCTAACTTTTTATAAGTTCGACTTATTTCCACATCTACAGGCTTGAATTCCGATGGATCAACAACACCTACCAAATTCGTTTCTTTATCTTTGATTAGATAACTATAATTATCCATTAAACATTTGATAATTGAAACTTCTAGCATTTTAGCTCAATAAAAAAATTCCAAGCTCTGAAAATAAATTTTTTAGCTCAAGATTACTTTTTCTAATCTCAGAAGTTTTGTTTTTGTTGATTCCCACAACCTTGTCCATGTTTATATTTTTTTCCAAACAAAATTTAAATAAATCTTTAATAGTACACAGATGTAGATTAGGCGTATTATACCAAGTATCTGGAAGAGCTTTTGTTACAGGCATACTTCCAAAGACCAATAAGCTTGTTCGGACTTTCCAATAACCGAAATTAGGAATTGACACAATTACTGATTTTCCAATTCTTAATAAATCTTTTAATACATTTTCCGGAGAGTAAAAGGCCTGAAGGGTTTGACTCAAAACAGCAAAATCAAATGACCGGTCTGGAAATTGATGAAGCTCTGTTTCTGCATTTCCTTCAATAACCGACAAACCTTTTGAAATACATTTTTTTACATTTTCTTTGTTAATTTCTAAACCGCGTGCCTTTATATTTTTCTCTTTGATTAGCAGATCCATTAAAGATCCATCTCCACAACCAACATCTAGCACCCTTGCATTATCAGGCAACAAACTCGCAATTACTTTAAATTCTTTTTTCATTTTTAAATTTTATATACATTGAGTCTATAAATCCCTTTATAGTTTTTAGAAATTCTGGTTCATTAATTAAAAAAGAATCATGACCTGTATCGGTTTTAATTTCAGAAAACGAAACATCGGCTCCTGAAGCATTAAGCGCAATAACTATGTCTTTATTTTCTTTTGTTGGGTAGAGCCAATCAGAAGAAAAAGATATGACCAAAAATTTTGTTTTTTGATTTCCAAATGCCTCAAGAAGACCACCTTTAAATTGTTTTGATAAATCAAAGTAGTCCATCGCTCTAGTAATATATAGGTAAGAATTTGCATCAAATCTTTCAACAAAAGTATATCCTTGATGTCTTAAATAACTTTCAACTTGAAAATCAGCATCAAAACTAAATTCATAGTCCGCTTTTTCTTGAAGTTTTCTTCCAAATTTTTCTTGGAGTCCCTTTTCAGATAAATAACTAATATGACCTGCCATTCTTGCTACGGCTAGACCACTTTTCGGTAAAATATTTTTTTTTAAATAATTACCATTCTCCCAAGCTGGATCTGCCATAATAGCTTGTCGAGCCAGCTCATTGAGAGCGATGTTTTGAGCACTATGATTTGTGCTACAGGCAATTGGAACCGCAGAAAAAGTTTTATTTGGAAATGTTGCGCAAAATTCAAGCGATTGCATTCCACCCATAGATCCTCCAGTGACACAAAGAAGTTTTTTAATACCTAAATAATCTAATAGAGTTTCTTGTGCTTTAACCATGTCTCTAATTGTTATAACAGGGAAATTTAAACCATAAGACTCATTAGTTTTTTTATCTATTTCTTTCGGACCCCAGGAACCCATGCATCCGCCAATAACATTGGCACAAATTACAAAATATTTATCTGTATCAATCGCTTTTCCTGGCCCTACAGCTGTAATCCACCAACCTTCTTTTTTTGTAATAGGATTTTTTCCACTAACGAATTGATCTCCCGTTAAAGCATGAAAAACTAAGATTGCATTATCTCTAGACTCATTGAGTTTTCCAAAAGTTTCATATGCCAAAGGAAAATCTTTAATTGTTTGCTTACAATCCAACAAAAGAGGTTTTGAAACAATTAATTTTTTAATATTTTCTGTTTTATAGTTCATATAAAAAAAAAGCCCAGCTAGACTGAGCAAAAACCCTGTTTAGCTGCATTTAATTCCTAGCGCTCGCAATTCGGTTAAATTAGCGCTAAGGAAATGTACTAAATCGCCTTAAACATGTCAATTTATTCAAATAAATTTAGTTCCATTATAGAAATTATGTCACTTTTTATATAAGACATCTGCAATAATATGAAATTACCCAAACCAAGAAAAATCATCACTGAAAAGTATGTTGCCGGTTTAAGTTTGTTTAAAAGTAAAAAAAGTTCGATAAAATTATCAGCTAATGAGTCTGCTTTAGGACCAAGCCCCAAAGCCGTTAAAGCTTATAATTCTGTTGCAAATTCTTTTTTTAGATATCCTGATTCAGACGGTATTTTTTTTAGAAAAGTTCTTGCCAAAAAGTTTGGTTTAGATAAAAACAGAATTATTCTTGGGTCTGGGTCAGACCAAATATTTGAACTAGTTTGTAAACTATTTTTAACGAAAAATGATGAAGTAATTGTCTCAGAATATAGTTTTATAATTTATAGAATTTACAGCGGAATGTGTGAAGCCAAAGTAAAATACGCAAAAGAAAATAATTTTAAAGCATCAGTTGATTCAATATTAAATTGCGTTACAAAAAAAACCAAAATTGTATTTTTGGCAAATCCAAACAATCCAACAGGTACATACCTAAGTAAGGCTGAAATGTTAGAACTGAGAAGAAAGCTAAGAGGTGATATTTTGCTTGTGGTGGACGATGCATATTTTCAGTACATTGATGATTCAAATTATTCTTCCGGACTTGAATTATTTTCGAATTCGAAAAACGTGGTGATTACTAGAACATTTTCAAAAATCTATGGTTTAGCGGGATTAAGAATCGGTTGGGGTTATTCCTCCAAAGAAATAATTAAAAAATTATATGAGATTAAACCCCCGTTCAATGTTAATAGACCAGCACTTTTTGCTGCCACTGAAGCTGTAAAGGATACTTCATGGTTACAAAAGTCAATAAAGCACAATCGTTTTTGGTCAGAAAAAATATTTAAGGTAATCGATGAAATTGGTATTTCTACCAACAAAACAAGCGTTAATTACTTTCTTTTAAACTTTGATTTTGTTAATAAATCTTCATCAAAAGTATTTAATGAATTAGCAAGTTCAGGAATTTTACTAAGAAAAATGGACGTTTATGGTATTAAAAATTCATTAAGAGTAACGATAGGCAATAAAAAAGAAAATGAAAAATTTATTTCAAAGTTAAAGAAAATTTTTAATGTTTAATCAACTATCAATAATTGGGTGCGGATTAATAGGGTCTTCTATCTTCAAAGCTTTGAAGAAAAAAGGATTGGTTAAAAAATTAATAACATTTGATAACGACGAATCTGTTAATAGAATTATCAAAAAAGAAAAACTTACCGATAAAGTAGTGTCTAGCCTTGAAGAGGCAGTCCATGATTCACAATTAGTTTTAATTTCAACGCCTTTCAGTAGTTTTGAATCTATAGTTGGTTCTTT
>JAGFWA010000012.1 GCA_017640245.1 Pelagibacteraceae bacterium | reverse complement strand
ATCAATCAAAATAGCGCTTTTTGCACTAATCTTCGGCGATCCCCAGGAATAGACTGAAAGTGCAAAAAATAAAAAAAGTATAAAAATTTTAATTTTAATCATTTTTTTTCTATATCAAGATTGTCAAATCCATACTTGTTTAACTGAAAGTAAGCATTTTTTAAAGTATTAATTGATGTGTAAGGGCCGGCCGATAATTGAAATTTATTTTTTCCAAGTTTTTTGACCTTTAAAGCTTCTTTTTCAACATAATTTTTTTCCAATCTATCTTTAAGATGGTAGGCAGATTCTTTTGAATAAAATTCGCCTATAATAATAGAAAATTTTTTAATTTTTTTTATAGATTTTTTTTGAGTCGAGATATTATAAATTTTCACTTTAGTTACTGGCGCTTTATTTGAAGCTGCCCTTTCTTCTGAAAAAGTAACAGCTTTTTTTGCTACAAAAGATTTATTTTTAACTCTTTGTTGTAGATCGACAAAAGGTATATTGCTGTCAAGCTCCAAAACGTCAGCTACTTTTTTGGTTATTAGAACGGTAAAAAAATCTGGATATTTCAATTTTTTAGACACTTTTAATGTTAGTGACTTTTTATTTTCAGGATTAGTAATTGTGACAATAGAATTAGTTCTCAATCTATTATGAGCAATTTGTAATTCATCTTGATTTAATTTCCTAGAAACAATCTTCTTAACATAGTCTTTTTCATCATAAACAAGCGCAAATCCTTTAGATGTATATGGAATAAATGTTGATTTATTCTGTTGCAACGATCCGGCAGAGCAAGAATGCAAAAAAAGTATAATAAAAATAATTTTAAATTTCATTTGTTATCATATTTGTTAGAGTGCAAACGGTAACTCCAAATCTTAAAGATCTATTCCATTTTAATATTTTTTCATAATTTTCAAAAACCAAGAACGCTGGTGAGTTCATGCTTCCCTCTGACACTGCTAGGTCAGGTATAATCAATGCAGCTTTATATTTATCATTTATCTGTTGAATATCAACTATACCTTTTTTTTTCCAAGATTTGATTGTTAGATAATTTTTAATTTTTTTAGCGGATACATTAATATATTTTTTAGAAATTGACTTAGTTAATTCAACTTTATGGAAACATGATGATTTATATTTCCAACCAATTTTATTTATGTAGTTTGCGGCAGATGCGAGAGCATCATGAAGAGATTGTTTTAATTCAATTTTGCCACTTTTATCATAATCAATTGCATAATTCTCAATTGAAGAAGGCATAAATTGAAAATTACCAATAGCGCCCGCCCAAGATCCATATAACGTTTCTTTAGAAACAATTTTTTTATCCATAAGTTTAAGTAATATAAGTAATTCTTTGGTAAAAAATTTACTTCTTCGTTTATCAAAACTTAAAGTTGCAAGGGATGATATGATATCCATTTTTCCTAAATATTTTCCAAAATTTGTTTCAATGCTCCATAATGCCAACAAAAGTTCTTTCTCAACTTGGAATTCCTTCTCTACTTTCTCAAAAATTTTATAATTATTTCTTAATTTTTTTTTTGCCTTTTTTAAAGCAGCTTTGTTGGCCCTCTTAGAGATATAAACAGCAGTTTTTTCAAAAAATTCCGGTTGTTTTCTATCGTAATCAATTACTTTTTGCAAATATCGAACATCGGATAATGCTATCTTTATTGTATTATCGGATATTCCCTTTTTTTTTGCCACGCTTTTAAAATTTATCAACCAAGAATTAAACTCTTCTTTTGCAAAACAAATATTAAAATTCACTGTAAAAAAAACAAAAGTTAAAACTGCTATGAAGTATCTCATTTTGTACATTTTTGATTATGAAAAAAAACAATATATTAACTTATAACGATTTCAATTGATGATTTACCAAATTTTGCTTATAAAACAATATTTTGGGAAAGGTGGCTGAGCGGTTGAAAGCACTAGTCTTGAAAACTAGCAATGGGGCAACTCATTCGTGGGTTCGAATCCCACCCTTTCCGCCAAAATATTTCTTCATTTCAATTTAAATTTTTTTAGCGTATCGCTAACTTTATTTTTTGGAATATTTATGTTTTCTTTTTTAGCAGTGTACCACTTAAAAATAACATCATCATCTTTTTCTAAAATTTCATAAAGACTCAACAATTCATTGTAGTCAAATATATTAATATATTTTTTAACAAAACTACCTAACAATAAATCCATCTCTTTAATACCTCTGTATTCAGAACGATATTTAATCTTTCTTTTAATTGCATCTAATTTGTTCATATTTGATAGAAATATATTATAAGATTTATTATGCAAAATTTAAATAAAAACAATTTTTTATTTAACAGCGTATCCTCGGTGAAAGGAGTTGGTTTAAAGCTAAGAAAATATTTAAAAAATAAAAAAATAGAAAAAATCAAAGATCTTTTATTAGATTTGCCATACGAAGTTACAGATAGATCAAAAATTTCTGATTTAAATGAATTAGAAATTGGAAAAATAGCTACTGTAAAAGTAATGGTTTTAAAATACAATTTTCCAAGAATTAGAAATTTGCCAAATAAAGTTATATGTGGCGATAAAGACAAAAAAATAGACATTGTCTTTTTTAATAGTAGAGAGGGTTACATAAAAAAAGTTCTTCCAATTGGTAAAAAAATCTTCATTAGTGGTAAAATAGGCTACTACAAAAAAAGATATCAAATTACAAATCCCACATATATTGAGCTTGAAAATAATGAAAGTAAAATTGCCAAAATATTTCCCAAATATTCTTTAACAGAAGGAATAACAGAAAAAATTTATAGAAAGCTAGTCAAACAAACGTTAGAGAAAATTCAAGATGACGACGATTGGCATAGCCAGCAATTCTTAAAAAAAAATAATTTTCGAGGATTAAAAGAAACATTGCTAAATTTACATAATGCAGAAAAAAAAATTAACATTCAATCAAATGATTATAGGCGTTTAGCTTATGATGAAATATTTTCTAATCTTATAACGTTATTGTCCGCTAGAAGAATTGTTAGAATAAAAAAAAAGAAAAAAAAAGTTCATAATAATAAATTTGCAAATATAATATTAAAAAATTTTCCTTTTAATCTCACCAAAAATCAAAAAAAAATATTAAAAGATTTAAATGATGACATAAGATCTGAAAATCGTATGTTTAGACTTCTTCAAGGTGATGTGGGATCTGGTAAAACCATCGTTGGATTAATCGTTGCTGCAAATGTTATAGAATCTAATTACCAAGCCGCATTTATGGCTCCAACTGAAATTTTATCATCTCAACATTATCAATTAGCTAAAAAATTATTTTCCTCTACAGATATTAAAATCGAACTTTTGACTAGTAGTATTCCTCACAAAAATAAAAAAGAAATAGCTTTAAAATTAGCAAATGGAGAAATTGATTTAATATTTGGAACACATTCTTTATTTCAAAAAAAAATAAAATTTTTAAAACTTGGTTTTGTTGTTATTGATGAACAACATAAATTTGGTGTAAAACAAAGATTGGATTTGGCAAAAAAAGGCGGGAATAATTGTGACGTTTTAGTAATGTCGGCCACTCCAATTCCTAGAACCATGATGTTATCTTTTTTCGGAGATATGGATATATCAAGACTTAGAGAAAAGCCAAAAAACAGAAAAGATATTATAACTTTAATCAAACCCGAAAATAAAATTTCAGAATTATGGCCATTTCTAAAAAAACAAATCTCATTAGATCATCAAATTTTTTGGGTTTGTCCTTTAATTGAACAGTCAAATAAATTGGATTATTCTTCTGCAAAAAAAAAATACGATATAATAAAAAAAATTTTTCCAGGTAATGTTGGTTTGATTCATGGTAATTTAGACAAAAGTGAAAAAAAAATTGTTCTTGATAAATTTTTAAAAAAAATAATTAAAATTTTAGTTAGTACTACTGTCATAGAGGTTGGAATTGATTTTCCGAGTGCAAATACAATGATAATTGAAAATGCAAATAAATTTGGTTTGTCTCAACTTCATCAGTTAAGAGGTAGAGTTGGCAGAGGTAAAAATGAGTCAACATGCGTCTTACTTTATAAAAAGAACTTAAGTGAAAACGCTAAGAAAAGATTAAAAATTTTAAAATCAACAAATGATGGATTTTTAATTGCTGATGAGGATTTGAAGTTAAGAGGACATGGAGATATTTTAGGATTTCAGCAAAGTGGAATAAAAAACTTTAAATTTGCTGATCCGATCCACCATAAAGATTTATTTTTATTAGCCGAAGAAAATATTAAAAACATTGACATTAATAATATAAAAAAATTTGAAACCCTCATCAAATTATATGACAGGGCTGAAATAATTAATGAAATTGCTAATTAAATTTATGGATTAGTGCTGCCAGCGGATACAATAAATTTTGAAGCCTGTTCAAAAGTAATATCTAAATATATTACATCTTCTTTAGGAAACATTAGTAGAAAGCCGCTTGTTGGATTTGGTGTGGTTGGAACAAAAACATTGACTACTTCCTGTCCAATTTTATTTTTTATTTCGCCCGTATTTTTATTAGTTGCAAAACCAACTGCCCAAGTACCTTTTCTAGGATATTCAACTAAAACAACATTTTGTTTATTTGTTTTGCTCTTTGTGAACGTATCTAACATTTGCGAAAATGCAGAATAAATAGTTCTTAAAATAGGTATTTTATTTAAAATGTTATCAAATATATTTAACAATTTTTTTCCAATAAACGATAATGATAACCAGCCAATTAACGTAATTAAAATTAATGCAATGATTATTTCAATTCCAGGAATATTGTATGGTAAATAATTATTAGGATTAATTTCTTTTGGCAAAATTTTTGAAGAAACTTTTACAATAGCCAGGGTTAAATACAAAGTAATGCCAATTGGAATTAAAACAACTATTCCGGCTATAAAATTATTACGAATTCTTGCAAAAATAGATTTTTTTGGCTTCTTTGTAGACATTTAATTATCCCATATAGTGTATTTTGTTGTTAATATCAATTTTAATGGAAAAGAGTAATAAGATAAACAGAAGAAAATTTCTTGAATTGTTTGGTTGTTCTTGTTGTGGAATGTTTATAACGTCATGTGCTACCGTTCCAATTACAGAACGTAAACAACTAACATTGTACCCTGAGTCTGTATTAAATAGACAAGCCGCACGTGCTTATGAAAAATTTAAATCGAAAGCAAAACTTATTAAAAGCGGAAGCGATTTAGATAATATAATTTATGTTGGAGAGAGAATTCAAAAAGCAGTAAACAGTTTTTTTTTAAAAAAAAACCTAACAGATCCAACAAAAAATTTTAGTTGGGAATATGTTTTAGTGGATAATAAAAAAGTAAAAAATGCATGGTGCATGCCTGGCGGAAAAATAGCTGTTTTTTCTGGAATGCTAGAAATATCAAAAGATAATGATGGATTGGCAACTATATTGGGACACGAAATAGCCCATGCTGTAGCAAAACATTCTATCGAAAGACAAAGTCAAGCCATGGCTGTGAACCTCACTGCCCAAGTGGCTGATATATTTTTAGGTGGAGCTATAAATCGTACAAGAAACACGGTTGGTAGAAGTACTGGTTTAGATATTTTTCAATTAGGAATAATGAATCCTTTTGGAAGAAAACAAGAAACCGAAGCTGACTATTTAGGTCTTATATTCTCTTCATTGGCTGGATTTAACATTAAAAAATCAGTTGCTTTATGGGAAAGAATGAGAGATGCCCATAAAGGAAAAGAACCTCCTGCATTTTTAAGTACCCACCCATCAAGTAAAAAAAGAATTGAAAATTTATCTAATTGGATTAATCAAATTATACTTGAATATCCACCAATGAAAAACTAGTTTTTTTGGTGAGCCCTGTTGGATTCGAACCAACGACACCTTCCTTAAAAGGGAAGTGCTCTACCAACTGAGCTAAGGGCCCTTTTCAAGAATTTCTTTTTATATTCAAAAAACATAAATTTCAATTAATAAATTATCTACTTATACTTATTTATATATTTTTTATAGAAACTATTAAATTTTCCATTATCAATGGATTCCCTAATTTTTTCCATAAACTCTTGATAAAAATTTACATTATGAAGTGATATAATCATAGAAGCTAAAATTTCATTAGTTTTTATAAGATGATTTAGATAGCTTTTTGAATATTTATTTAAATTCCTTATATTACAATTTTTATCAAGAGGTTGATCATCATTTTTAAACTTAGAATTTCTGAGGTTAATTTTTCCATCCCATGTAAAAGCTAAACCAGTTCTTCCCGATCTAGTTGGTATAACGCAATCAAACATATCTATTCCAAATTTTACAGCTCCTAGAATGTCAGATGGAGTCCCTACTCCCATCAGATATCTTGGTTTATTTACGGGCATACAATTTGTAATTTTTTTAAGTATTGTAAACATTTCATCTTGGGTTTCGCCAACAGCTAAACCACCTAATGCATAACCGTCGAAATTGATTTTTACTAGTTTCTCTAAACTTTCTAGCCTGAGATCTTCAAATAATCCTCCTTGTATGATTCCAAATAAACCTTTCTTTTTATCTTCTTTAAATTCTGCTTTACATCTTTTTGCCCAATTAGTTGAAACATCAATTGCTTTTGAAATAACTTTTTTGTCATTGGTAAGTTTTGGACATTCATCTAATACCATTAAAATATCTGAATTTAAATTTTTTTGAATTTGAATACTTTTTTCTGGACTTAATAAAAATTTTTTTCCATCAATATGTGATGAGAATATTGCACCTTTCTTTTTGTCAATTTTTGCAAATTTTGCAAGTGACATAATTTGAAATCCACCTGAATCCGTTAAGATGGGTTTCTTCCAATTCATAAAATTATGCAAGCCACCAAATTTTTTAATAATTTTAATTCCAGGTCTAAGATAAAGATGATAGGTATTTCCTAAAATTATTTCCGTTCCTGTTTTTAAGATATCGTCTACAAAAATACTTTTTATAGTACCTTGGGTACCAACAGGCATAAAGGCTGGTGTTTTTATCGAACCCCTTGCTGTATGTATTTTACCTAATCTGGCTTCCTTTTCCTTTTTAATTAATTCAAAAAAAAAATTTTTTGAATTCATTAAACTTATTTGCTAAATGAAATGCTTAAAATTTTATCTGGTTCAGAAACGCTACCGTTTGGTCCGTCACCTTTTTTTATCTTATCAATAAATTCCATTCCCTTTGTAACTTTTCCAAAGGCGGTATATTGTCTATCAAGATGTGGTGATGCCTCTAAACAAATGAAAAACTGACTATTACCACTATCTGGATTTTGTGATCGAGCCATTGACAACGTTCCTCTCTCATGAGGTATATCGCTAAATTCAGCTTTTAAATCCGGTAGATCCGAACCTCCTGTTCCAACCAAACTAAGATCGTAATTTTCGCTATTAGAATTACCAAATTTTACATCGCCAGTTTGAACCATAAAACCATCAATGACTCTATGAAATACAACGCCATCATATTTTTTATTCTTGGCTAGAGTTTTTATTCTTTCGACATGATTGGGAGCAACATCCTGAAATAATTCTATCTCAACATTACCGTGCTCAATTTTTAAAATCATTTTATTCTCTCCCGCGTTAACATTTATAATATAGAAAATAATTAAAAAAAAAAATAAAAATAGTTTTTTCATCTAAATTTTAATTTAATCGCTTTGATAACAGATTTCGTTGCAAATTGTCTTAGATCTCCATTAAGTTTGGCTATTTCTTTAATAAATTTAGATGAAATTATTTCATTTTCGATATTTGACATTAAAAATATGGTTTCTATATTCTTATCTAATTTCTTATTCATCCCTGCCAGTTGAAATTCATATTCAAAATCTGAGACCACTCTTAATCCTCTAAGAATTAGTGAAGCTTTGTATTTTTTACATAATTTTGTCGTAAGTCCATCAAAAGAAATTATCTTAATTTTATTCCTATCTAAATGTAAGTCATAAAAAAGTGATTTCTTTAAGATTTCCATCCTTTCATCAACGTCAAATAAATGTTCTTTTTTTTCTATATTCGCTGTAGTGGCAACAATTAATCTATCAACAATTTTTAAAGATTTCTTTATTACATCAACATGTCCTAATGTAACGGGATCAAAAGTTCCAGGATAAATTGCAATTCTTGACATTGTTATTCAATATTATCTTCTATCTTTATTGTCGATACAACTTTTTCCTCTCCAGATAATTTTATAATTCTTACTCCTTGTGTATTTCTACCGGCAATCCTAATATCTTTTACAGGGCATCTTATAACTCTACCTTTATCGGTCGACAATATTATTTCATCATCTTCGGAAACAATAAGAGTGGAGGTAATATTTCCGTTTCTTTTAGAGTTAACTATGCCAATTATTCCTTTTCCTCCCCTATTTGTAACTCTGAAGTCAAGGAATGAGGTTCTTTTTCCATAACCGTTTTCGGTAATTGATAAAACATATTTTTTTATAATTTCTTTTTTTGAACCATTTTTCTTTACAAAATTTTGTATATTTTTAACGTTATCAATTATGGATAAAGATATAACATTATCATTTTCTGATAAATTTATACCCTTCGTGCCTTTAGAGGATCTGCCTTTAAATAATCTCAATTTTTTTGACATAAACCTTATACATTTTCCGTATTTTGTACCCAAAATTATATCTTGGTCCTCTTTACATTTTTCAACGCCAATAATTTTATCGTTCTCATCAAGTTTCATAGCAATTTTTCCGCTTGCGCTTATGTTTAGAAAATCAGCCAAAGAATTTTTTCTGATCTTTCCCTTGGCGGTAGCAAATACTACGAAAAGTTTTTTCCATTCATCTTCATTTTCAGGTAACAGTAATGTTGATGTTATAGATTGGTTGTTTTTAAGGGGAAGAAGATTAAAAAGTGATTTTCCTTTGGAAGCTAAACTTCCCTTTGGTATTTTCCAGGCTTTTAATTTATAGGCAAGACCTTGAGAGGAAAAAAATAAAACTTGGCTATGAGAATTTCCAGATAATATTCTTACAACAAAATCTTCTTTTCCTGTAATAATGCCTGTTTTACCCTTCCCTCCTCTTTTTTGAGGCTTCACTGAAGATAAAGATCCACGTTTTATATAACCTTGATTAGTAATATTTATAACAACAGCCTCTTTTTGTATCGTTTCTTCAATATTGTAATTTAATACAGCGTCAATAATTTTTGTTCTTCTTTTAACTGCAAATTTTGATTTAATTTTTTCTAATTCGCCAATTATTAAATTAAATAATTCTTTTTTAGATTTAAGAATTTTATTATAATAAATAATTAATTTTGAAAGTTCCTTAATTTCATTTTCAATCTCATTGATTCCAAAGGCCGTTAATTTTTGAAGTTTTAATTCTAAAATTGAATTAACTTGAGTATTGGAAAGTTGATATTTAAAAATATTCTTTTTTTTCTCAATTAATGATACTAATTTTGAGCTTTTTTTAATCGACCATTTTTTACTTATTAAATTTTTCTTTGCAATTTCTATATTTTTTGAACTTTTTATGATTTTAATTATCGGATCAATATTTTCAACGGCCGTTGCTATACCAATTAATATATGGGCTCTTTCCTCAGCCTTGCCTAAATCAAATTTAATTCTTCTTAATACAGTTTTTTCTCTAAAAATAACAAATTCATTAATAAAATCTTTAAGATTTAAAATTTTAGGTTTGGCATCAACTATTGCTAAAGTATTAAATCCAAATGAAGATTCTATACTTGTTAATTTATAGAGCTGTCTTCTTATAGTTTCGCCCTCCACTCCTCTTCTTAAGTCGATAACAACTCTAATACCATCTTTGTTTGACTCATCTCTTATATCGCTGATACCTTCAATCTTTTTTTCTCTTGCTAGTTCAGCAATTCTTTCGTTAAGAACTGATTTGTCTATCTGATAAGGAATGGATTTAATCACCAATCTTATTTTTCCATTTTTTAAATCCTCTTGTTCTATCTCGCCTCTTATTTTAAAAGAGCCTCTGCCTTTATTATAACCTTGTTTTATAATATCCTTGCCTACAATAATTCCTCCTGTTGGAAAGTCTGGACCAGGAATATATTTCATCAATTGTGAGATTGTAATGTCTTTATTTTTAATAAAATTAATTGTTCCGTCTATAATTTCACCAAGATTATGAGGCGGAATACTTGTGGCCATGCCAACAGCAATACCGCCAGCTCCGTTTACAAGAAGATTCGGATATTGAGAGGGAAGAACTGTAGGTTCAGTTTCGGTTTCATCATAATTATTTCTATAATCAACTGTATTTTTTTCCAAACCATCAGTTAAGAACTGAGCAACTTTTGACAGTTTTGTTTCTGTATATCTCATTGCGGCAGGAGGATCTCCGTCAACTGAACCAAAATTTCCTTGCCCATCTATCAGAGGTAAACTCATTGAAAAATCTTGAGCCAATCTAACTAAAGCATCATATACGGCTTGATCACCATGGGGATGATATTTACCTATAACATCTCCAACTATTCTTGCTGATTTTCTAAATTGTTTGCTCCAATCATAGCCGCCCTTATACATTGCATAAATAATTCTTCTATGCACAGGTTTTAAACCATCTCTTACATCTGGAAGAGCTCGACTTACAATAACGCTCATAGCATACGAGAGATAAGACGAGCTCATCTCTTGATGAACAAATATAGGTTTAAAAGATGAATTATTTTTTATTTCAGCTTTTTGCATTTAACTTAAAAAGGAATTTCGTCATCAAGATCAGAATTATCTTGTGAGATTTCGTCATTTGGTAAAGCGCTTTTAGTTTGAGAAGTTTCGTTGGAATTATTAGATTTATTTTTTCCATCTAACATTGTTAAAGATGAGTTATAGCCTTGTAAAACAATTTCCGTTGAATATTTGTCTTGTCCAGATTTTTCATCTCTCCATTTTCGAGTGGCTAGTTGACCTTCTAAATAAACATTGGCTCCTTTTTTTAAGTATTGCTGAATGACATTAATCAAACCTTCATTAAAAATTACAACCCTGTGCCATTCCGTTTTTTCTTTTCTTTCTCCTGTAGATTTATCTTTCCAACTTTGGCTTGTCGCAATACTCAATCTTGCAATACTCTTGCCGTTAACCATTTGTTTAATTTCCGGATCTGCTCCTAGTCGGCCTATTAATTGTACTTTATTTAAACTTCCTGCCATAATATTTTAGGTTTATTATTAATGAATAAAATTTTAACTAAAGGTAATATATCACATTTGGCCTATAAATATAAGGTCAATCTATTTAGAATGGAAAAAAGATGTTGAAAAAGATATTGATTAAAGGGGCTAAAGAGCACAATTTAAAAAATATTTCTTTAGAAATTCCAAAAGAGAAATTAGTAGTAATTACAGGCCTATCAGGTTCTGGTAAGTCCTCTCTTGCTTTCGACACAATCTATGCTGAAGGACAAAGAAGATATGTGGAAAGTCTTTCTGCCTATGCAAGACAATTTTTAGATAAAATGAAAAAACCAAAAGTTGACTTAATTGAAGGTCTTAGTCCTGCTATTTCAATAGAACAAAAAAATACTCCAAAAAATCCAAGATCTATTGTTGCTACAGTAACTGAAATTTATGATTATATGCGTGTTTTATTTGCAAGAGTAGGTATTCCCTATTCTCCATTTACAGGAAAGCCAATTGTTTCTCAATCCGTTAGCGAAATGGTAGATAAAGTAAAGGCTTTACCAAAAAATTGCACTATTTTTTTACTTGCTCCCGTCGTGAGAGGAAGAAAAGGAGAATATAAAAAAGATATAATTAATTATAAAAAAAGAGGTTTTCAAAAAATTAAGGTTGATGGAAAATATTACGATATAAATGATTTTCCTGATTTAAATAAAAAAATAAAACACGATATTTCAATACTTGTGGACAGAATAGTGTTGAATTCAAATTTAGGTAACAGGTTAGCTGATAGCATTGAAACTGCGCTAAATCTTTCCAATGGTCTTTTGGTAGCTGAATATGAAAATGAAACTATACCTAAAAAATTTCGGAAAAAAGAAAGTGTAACTTTTTCTTCTAAATTTTCCTGCCCTGAAAGTGGTTTTACAATAGAAGAAATAGAACCAAGACTATTTTCTTTTAATAGCCCTTTTGGAGCCTGTGAAGAATGTGAGGGTATTGGGCGTAATTTAAATGTTGATCCAAATTTAGTGATTCCTGATAAAAATAAAAGTATTGCGGACGGCGCCATTGAACCATGGGCAAAATCTAAATTCCTATACTATGCTCAAACTTTAGCTTCGATTGCAAAACATTGCAAATTTTCATTAGACCTGAAATGGAAAAAACTTCCAAAAAAAATACAAGATATAATTCTTTATGGATCTGATGAAGAAGAAATTAAATTTTATTACGATGATGGATATGAAAAATATGATACTAAAAAAACTTTTGAAGGTGTAATCAATAACTTAGAAAGAAGATATTTAGAAACTGATAGCGATTGGAAAAGAGAAGAAATATCCCAATATCAAAGTGAAACAAATTGTGAAAAATGCAAAGGTCTTAGATTAAAAGATGAAGCTTTGTGCGTAAAAATTGACAAGCTAAATATAAGTCAAATTACACAGTTTTCTATAGAAGATTCACAAAAATGGTTTGCTGACCTTGAAAATGTTTTGACACTTAAAGAAAAAAAGATTGCTCAACATATATTAAAAGAAATTAACGAAAGATTAAATTTTTTGTTAAATGTTGGCTTAAATTATTTAACTCTTTCTAGAGAGTCGGGCACTCTCTCTAGTGGTGAATCTCAAAGAATAAGGTTGGCATCACAAATAGGATCGGGTTTAACAGGTGTTTTGTATGTTTTGGATGAACCGTCAATTGGACTCCATCAAAGAGATAATAAAAAATTGATTGCGGCTTTAAAAAAATTAAGAGATTTAGGTAATACAGTTATTGTTGTTGAACACGATGTGGAAACAATGGAAAATGCGGATCATATAATTGATCTTGGTCCTCAAGCCGGATTGAATGGAGGAAATATAACGGCTGAAGGAAATTTAAAAAATATTATAGAAACAAAAGAAAGTATAACTGGAAATTATTTATCTGGAAAAAAATTTATTCCGGTTCCAAGAAAAAGAAGAGTTGCAAAAAATGGAAGATTTTTGGAAATTATAGGTGCAACTGGAAATAATTTGCAAAATGTAAATTTAAAAGTTCCAATTGGAACATTTACTTGTGTAACTGGTGTTTCTGGCAGTGGAAAATCAACTTTAATTTTACAAACATTATTTAATGCCCTTAATTTAATTTTAAATAAAAACAAATCAAGAAAATTACCCAAGCCATTTAAAAATTATAAGAGTGTAGAATTAATCGATAAAGTAATTGATATAAACCAATCACCAATAGGAAGAACGCCAAGGTCTAATCCTGCTACCTACACTGGAGCTTTTGGTCCCATCAGAGATTGGTTTGCAAATCTTCCAGAATCTAAAACAAGAGGTTATAGGCCGGGAAGATACTCTTTTAATGTAAGAGGTGGTAGATGTGAAACGTGCGAGGGTGACGGTGTCATCACTTATGAAATGCATTTTTTACCAGATGTCTATATTCCTTGTGATACTTGCAAGGGAACTAGATATAATAGAGAAACCTTAGAAATTAAATTCAAAAATAAAAATATTGCCGATATTTTAAACATGAGTGTAGATGAAGGGTGTGATTTTTTTCGAAATATTCCTGCTATTTATTCAAAACTTTTAACCTTAAAGCATGTCGGTTTGGGTTATATAAAAGTAGGACAACAAGCCACCACTTTATCAGGTGGTGAGGCCCAAAGAATAAAACTAGCTAAAGAACTTTCTAAAAGATCAACGGGTAGAACTTTATATATTCTAGACGAACCAACAACAGGATTGCATTCGCACGATATAAAAAAACTTTTAGAAATATTACAAGCCTTTGTAAATACAGGAAATACCGTAATTGTAATTGAGCATAATTTAGATGTTATTAAAACTGCTGATTGGATTATAGATATGGGTCCTGAAGGAGGATCTGGAGGTGGACAAATCATTGCTGAAGGATTTCCAGAAAAAATTGCAGAAATAAGTCAAAGTTATACAGGTAAATTTTTGAAAAATTTAATAAATAATAGGATGAGAAAAACAGCATAGATTTTTAGTTTTATGCTATAATGAATCATGGTTAGTTTATTACAATCGCTATCAAAGACTATTCATCTGTCAATAGTCCTTGCTATTTTGTTATTCCTTGGGCTGTTTTTTGCTGGTGGAGACTGGGCTTTTGATCAATTATTTTGGAGCTGGTTATTTAGATACTTACATGTTCTTTCGGGGATTATGTGGATAGGTCTACTTTGGTACCTAAACTTTGTTCAAATACCAAGCATGCCAAAAATTCCGGACGATCAAAAACCAGCGATTGGCAAAGTAATAGCACCAGCCGTTCTCTTTTGGTTTAGATGGGCAGCATTGGCAACAATAGTTACTGGTTTAATAGTTGCTACCTTAAATGGCTATGTACACCAAGCAATGATTTTAGGCATTGGAAGTGGTGGTGGTAAAAATGCGGCGATTGGTATTGGAATGTGGTTAGGTTTAATCATGGCTTTTAATGTGTGGTTCATTATTTGGCCAAATCAAAAAAAGGTTCTTGGAATTGTAGAAGCCGGGCCTGAAGAAAAAGCTAAATCAGCAAAAATAGCAATGTTAGCTTCTAGGACAAATACTCTATTGTCGCTACCGATGTTATTGTCGATGGTAATGGCTCAAAATCTTTATTGATTTAATTGTTCTCTTGATCTTTAGCTATAGTTTTATAACTTACGTTTAAATATTTAAGTATTGGGCTGGCGACAAATATTGATGAGTATGTTCCTATTATAACTCCAATAATCATAGCTAGTGCAAAGCCTCTGAGTATTTCTCCGCCCAAAACAAAAATTGAAACTAATGCTAAAAGTGTTGTTAATGATGTAATTATAGTTCTAGATAAAGTTTCGTTTATTGAAGTATTGGTTATTTCTTCAATTTTTGAACTAGAGAACTTGGAAAGATTTTCTCTTATCCGGTCATAAATCACAACGGTATCATTCATTGAATAACCAACAATAGTAAGAACAGCGGCAACAATTGATAGATTAATTTCCAAAGATAAGAAAGAAAACAATCCAATTGTGATTAGAACATCGTGAAATATTGCTAATATAGATCCAACGCTAAATTGCCATTCAAACCTCACCCAAATATAAAAAAGCATTGCGCCTAAAGCTAGGGCTATAGCTAATAATCCAGAATTCAAAAGTTCAGCACTTACTTTTGGACCAACATTTTCTACTCTTCTAAAATTAACATCTGTTTGTAATTTATTTTTTACATTTTCTTTAATTGTTTTAATGTTATTTTTATCGTCAAAATTTTTCTTTTCAAATTTGATTAAATAATCACCTTCTTTTCCAAATTGTTTCACATTTAAGTCACCCAAATTGATGTTTGAAAACGATGAACGAATATCAGCTATCCCTACAATTTTTGAGTCGACTCTCAATTCAATTAAAGTCCCCCCTTTAAAATCTATTCCAAAATTCAAACCTTTAAAAAAAATCAATATCAAACTCACTAATACCAAAAATAATGAACTTAGATTAGATATTTTAAAATTTCCTACAAAATTGTAATTTGGTACATGTTTCATATTAAAAATTTTTTTTCCTTATTATTGAAAACAATTACGGAAGTTAGGTGTCTGGATATAAAATATGCAGAAAAAAGAGTTGTAATCAGTCCTATCGATAAAGTAACTGCAAAACCTTTAACAGGACCCGATCCAAATATAAACAATATTACCGAAGCAATTAGTGTTGTTATGTTTGCATCTAAGATAGTTACAATTGATCTCTTGAATCCTAGATCAAAAGCTTGAATATTAGAATTTTCTTTTCCGAGTTCTTCTTTAATTCTTTCAAAGATAAGAACATTAGCATCAACCGCCATTCCTACTGTTAGAATAACTCCCGCGATACCTGGTAGTGTTAATGTTGCCTCTAGCAGTGTGAGAATGCCAAGAAGCATTAGTAAATTAGATATCAGTGATAAATTAGCAATAATGCCAAAAGATTTATATTTAAGCGTCATAAAAATAATTACGAGTAAAAATCCTACGATTAAAGAAACTGTACCGGCTTTAATAGAGTCTTTTCCCAGGTCTGGACCAACCGTTCTTTCTTCAACTACAGATAAGGGAGTTGGTAAAGCACCAGATCTAAGAAGCAACGCTAAATCAGTTGCTGTCTGAAAACTAAAATTTCCCGAAATTGTCCCATTACCTCCCGTTATTGAATCTCTAATAACTGGTGCGCTTATTGCTTCATTGTCAAGAATGATTGCAATTCTTTTTCCAATATTTTTAGTTGTTGCTTTTCCAAATTTTTGAGATCCTAACCTGTCCAAAGCA
Source organism: Pelagibacteraceae bacterium (assembly GCA_017640245.1). GTDB lineage: Bacteria > Pseudomonadota > Alphaproteobacteria > Pelagibacterales > Pelagibacteraceae > Anoxypelagibacter > Anoxypelagibacter denitrificans. The sequence continues at coordinate 4,409 of JAGFWA010000012.1, read as the reverse complement.
AATACTACAATGGGTTCATTATTCCTATTGTCATATTTTGGTTGAGCATCTACTAGATTCCCTCCACTCAAAATAATTCTTTTGCTAACCGAAATTTCCTCTTGTGTATCTTTTAGGATGAAATTTTCATTACCAAATTCATTTGGATCATCCGTCACCAGTCTAAAAGTTAGCTCGGCTGTTTTTCCTAAAAGCTCCTTAACTCTTTCTGGATTCTTTATGCCGGGTAGTTCAACCAAGATACGATTGCTTCCTCTTTTTAGAATCGATGGCTCTTTCGTCCCTATTTCATCAATTCTTCTCCTTACAATTTCAATTGACTGATCAACAGCAGCTGATCTCAAATTAAGAATTCCATGCCGCGATAAAAAGACTTTAATTTGCTTATCAATAGATTCGAATTCGAGCTCAAATGAATTAAATTTGGCTAAAAAAATATTTATATTATTATTATTTTTTTCATTAAACAATTTTTCAAACTTCTTCAGATCTTCGTTTTTAATATTAAACTGAATAAATTTTTCATTAACAGAAAAATTATCAAATTCAATTTTACTCTCTCTAAGTTTTTTTTTTAAGGGAATTACCTTTGATTGAAGCCTTTTTTTTTCAAGAGAAGAGCTATCCACTTCTAAAAGTAAATAAGAACCACCTCTCAAATCTAATCCTAGGTTAACTTTTTTATTAAAAAAAATCCCATCCAGCTCAAAAAAGTTTGAAAGAGAAAATATGCTTATAAATAAAAAAATTAAATATATAGATATAATTTTTGTCTTTGAAAAATTTAACACAAAAAAAATTATTTTTTTATTTCTTTTTTGAAATGACTCTGCACCGTATTTTTAACCACCTGAACATTAACTCCATCAGAAATGTTCACTTCCAATCTATCGTCATCAAAAACCCTTTCCACTTTACCTATGATCCCTCCAGAGGTAATGACCTCATCTCCTCGTTTAAGATTCTGAACCATGACTTTATGCTCTTTAACTTTTTTTTGTTGTGGTCTGATTAGAAAAAAATAAAAAATTACAAAAATTAGTATTAAAGGTATAAATTGTGCAAATCCTGAGCCGCTCATAATGTACGAATAAATATATTAATAATTTTATTTAAACAACTAATTTTTAGAGAAATATTTAAATTTTTTCCAAATTGTTCATGTAGGGTCTTAAAGCATCTGGTATTACAATGCTTCCATCAGAATTTTGATAATTTTCCATAATTGCAATTAAAGTTCTCCCAACGGCTAATCCGGAGCCATTAAGAGTTCCTAAAAAATCCGATTTATTGTCATCGTTTTTATATTTTCCTTTCATTCTTCTTGCTTGAAATTGTCCACAGGAAGAACAGCTGGATATTTCCCTATATTTATTTTCTGATGGAATCCATACTTCAAGATCTATGGTTTTTTCGGCACCGAAACCCATGTCGCCCGTAGATAAAAGAACAGATCTGTAAGGAAGATTTAGTTTCTTTAATATTTCCTCGGCACAATTTGTCATCCTCTCTAATTCTTCTATGCATTTGTTGGGTTCGACGATACTGACTAATTCAACTTTATAAAATTGATGTTGCCTAAGCATACCTTTGGTGTCTTTGCCGTAACTGCCGGCTTCTTTTCTAAAGCATGCGGTCGAGGCAACCAATCTTATTGGAAGATCATTTTTTTTTACAGAAGTTTCTCTAACCATATTTGTTAAAATTACCTCTGCTGTAGGAATTAAAAATTTTCTTATTTTTTCCCCATCTAATTTAATTTCAAATTGATCACTCTCAAACTTTGGAAGTTGGCCTGTGCCAAACATAGTGCTTTCTGAAACCATTAAAGGCGGCGAAACCTCTTCATAACCAAATTGCTTGGTATGAATATCAAGCATAAAATTAGAAATAGCTCTTTCGAGTTCAGCTAATTTTCCTTTAAGAAACACAAATCTTGTGCCTGACGTTTTTGTTGCTAAATTAAAATCCATTAAATTTAATTTTTTTCCTATTTCATAATGGGATTGTATTTTAAAATTAAATTCAGAAATTTTACCTACCTTTTTTAGTTCTTTGTTTGATTTTTCATCTTTTCCTACGGGAACATCGTCTAATGCCACATTAGGTAAAAAATTTAAAATTGGATCTATTTGTTGTTTCAATTTTCTTTGGGAATCCTCCAAAGACTCTATTTGCTTCGATATTTCTTTTGATTTTTCAAACTGCTTTTTATCTTTTTGTTTCGATATAATTTTTTTTTCCTGTTCTAATTTTTCTTTTTTTTGTATTATTTCTCTGTTTTTTTTATCTAAACCTAATAAATCTGTAAGATTTACCTTTACATTTCTTGCTTCAAATTTTTTTTTAAAAAATTCAGGATTGTCTCTAATAGATTTTATACTATGCATTACTTTTCTTTTTTTCGGTCATCTTTACAGATAATATAGATAATTCATACAGTATCAATAAAGGTATTGCTAAACCAATTTGTGTTATTGGATCTGGCGGTGTTAATATTGCAGCCGCAGTAAAAATTATCACAATGAAATATTTTCTTCTTTTTTTAAGATATTCTGAATCTATAGCTCCAACTCTAGCAAGCAAGTTTAGAATCACAGGTAACTGAAAACTTAAACCAAAGGCAAAAATTAATCTCATGATTAATGATAAATATTCATTAACTTTTGCTTCTAGTTGAATAGGTAAAGTGTTTAATTGTCCTGAACTTTCAAAAGATAAAAAAAATTTTATTGCCAGTGGCATAACTAAATAATAAACCAGTATACCCCCTAATAAAAACAATACTGGAGTTGCGATCAAATAAGGTAATAATGCTTTTTTCTCATTTTTATATAAACCCGGTGCAACAAATTTCCATATTTGAGTTAAAATTGTTGGGCTTCCTAAAAAAATTGCAGCAAAAAAAGCAACTTTCAAATAAGCAATGAAAGTTTCATGAAGAGCTGTGAAAATAAGCCTCCTATTAACACCATCGTCTTTTACAGCTTGAGCATACGGTTCTACTAAAAAAATATAAATATTTTCAGCAAAAATATATGCAATAACAAAAACAATAAATATAAAAATTAACGATTTAACTAACCTGGACCTTAGTTCGGTAAGATGGCTAACAAAAGTGTTTTCCTCTATTTTTTTTGTCATTTATTTTCATCTTTAGATTTTTCTGAATATTTTTCTTCTATTGAAATTTTTTCATCAACGGATTCATCTAATTTTGTTACACTTTGTTGAATATCGGTAAAATATCTTTTTGTTGATCCAATCCAACTTCCAATTTTTCTTAAAACAAAAGGAAAGTCTTTTGGCCCTATGACTAATATTGCTATTACCACAATTATTAGTATTTCAAACCCTCCAATTTGTGGCATTATTAATTAATCGTTTTTAGAATTTGGATCTTCTTTTTCTTCTGTAGATTTTTCTTCTTCGGATGACTGTATTTTTGTTTGACTTGAATCGTCAGAGGACATTCCTTTTTTAAAACTCTTAATGCCTTTGGCTAAATCTCCCATTAAACCAGAAATTTTACCTCTACCAAATAATAAGACAACGAGGACGACTACTATTGCTATCTGCCAAAAACTTATACCCATGGGAACTATTTATACACAATAATGTCGATTAAATAAATATATTTATTCTTCGGTTTTCGGTGATTGTTTTATTGCTTCATCAATATCTGAATAGATGTTATCTTTTTCTGCTTTTGATTGTTCTTTAAAAAATTTGCCAGTGCCAAAAATTGATGAGTCTATTGAACTGGTATCAATGAGCCCTGCTGAACTTAACTCGTCTATAGTTGGTAAGTCAGATAGTTTTTGGATGTTGAAATGGTTTAAAAAATTCTCTGTAGTAACATATTGTATAGGTTTGCCCGGAACATCTTTTCTACCTGCTGGTCTAACCCAGTCTAATTCTAATAAAATTTCCATAGTGTTTGTGGCAAAGGCAACGCCCCTTATTTCTTCAATTTCAGATCTGGTAACTGGTTGATGATAAACTATAATTGCTAAAGTTTCTATTGTTGCTTTAGACAACTTTTTTTGAGTTGATTTTTGTAAAGACATAAGTTTAGAAAGGTCTGTTGCAGTTCTAAAAATCCATTTATTTGAAACACAAACTAAATTGATGCCCCTTTGTGAATATTCTTTTTGTAAATTTTCTAAAATTTTTTTTATATTACTTGTGCTACCTACTCTTTTTTCAATAGTTTCAATATCTAAGGGTTCTTCTGCAGCAAAAATAATAGCCTCGATTTCTCTTTCTAGTTTAGATTTTTTTCTTGGAAAATCGATTATATTGTTTCTTTTTTTATTTTTTTCCATAAATTGATTTATCTTGTTTTTAATTTTAACGGTGTATGTTTTGCGCTTTGAATCAAAATATCATCAAATAAATTCTTTTGC
>JAGFWA010000011.1 GCA_017640245.1 Pelagibacteraceae bacterium | reverse complement strand
AAGTTCCTTTCCTCAGGAACTGAACAAAGAAAATGCATTACGATTGAATGTGGTTTACAAAATGGAACACTAGCGATATTTGTAGCAATCTCGATTTTTGGTGGAGGAGCGTACGTTATACCTGCGGCCACCTATAGTTTAATAATGTTCGCAACCTCTTTAATATTTGTCTATCTGGTTAGAAAAACTGTTTGAAAAAATAAACAATCATATTAAAATTCTTTATTTTATAAAGAAGGTCCCGTAGTTAAATGGATATAACGGCTCCCTCCTAAGGAGCAGTTGCAGGTTCGATTCCCGCCGGGATCGCCACTCTCTCATGAAGTTTTTTGTTAGGATGAGGTTAGATGAAAAAACTATTTAATAAAATCTTCTAAATAACTAAACGAAGGATAAAATTTCCCCTTCGAAGCTGTAGTGGCTCTATTTATGCGGCCATCATCTTGATTAATTAAATGAGGCAAAACTTCTGATATAATACTTTCACCAAATTCTTCGCTGGCTTCATTAGGTAACTCTGATGGCAAGTTGTCGACAGCCATAACAGCAATACCTTTATTATCCAAATCAATTTCTTTCATTGAATTGACATCAACTGCATAATAAGGTTTTGCAATCGTTGTAGATCTTATAGTGGTTGGTACTCCTCCATTAATATCACAAGTAATATCGCCTATAATTCTTAAGTTCTTAAATTTATTAATTTCATTTGGATGAAATAATTTTGGAAATTTTGCTTCCCAGTAGTGTCCAGTTATGAACATGTCCGCATCATGCAGGTAATTTTTTATTTTTGATTTATACTCATGAGGATTTGCATCAAAATCTTCATAGGAAAATTTTTTTCCATCAATTCGCTCAACACGTTCTCCGGTTGAAATAGTACAGAAAACAGCTTCATCATATTTTTTGTTTAAGTAATCATTTATTGAAATTTGTTTAATGTTTGCGTGTTTTAAAACTTCCATAGAACCTTTGGCAACGTTTCCTCCTCCTGTTTGTAATATTCTAAGTTTATTAAAATCTTGCTTACTAACTAGTTCTTTAATTTTTTTATAACTATTAACCTCAAAGGCTCTCGACATCATTTGTTTCTTATGTAGTTTTAAGTAAAGATTAAGCGTGTTGTAACATCCAACGATACCTGCAAATCTACCGAAACCAAGATATCGGTATGCTTCCTTGGATTCTTCTCTTATATTTTCGTAGTCAATGAGAGTAATATTTTTTTTTAAAATTTCTCTTAAAAGTTCTTTTTTATATATAATGGCGGCATCCCGTGTGTTTTGATAAGCATCTTCAGGAACTTTGCTGGTGTGTGAAAAAAATAAATAAGTTTTGTTTTCAATAAGTTTTGATATTTCTACTTCTTTTATACCAAAAATGATATCAGAACGGCTAATGTCTTCCTCTATTTTTGCACCTGCTTTGAAATAATCTTCATCCTTGAAGCATCTATTTTTAGATGGTTGAACTAATATATTTAGATTGGGAAAATTAGTGATTAAAGTTTGTATTTGCTTAGGGGTAAAAGGAGTTCGATTTTCATCAATGCGAGCTTCCTTTATTATAGCTATAGTAAAATGATTTCTATTATTCATTATCTTAATTTTGGTTATAAGCTTATCGTATCCAAAAAACGATCCTTAAAATAATCCTCAAAAGAACTATTGCAACTTATTACGTATTTATCTTGTAAATGATAAATTGAACAATCAATTCTAGCCACTAAGGTTTGTGCCATGGTTAAGACTGGAAATTTTTTTGGACGAAAATCAAAATGAGTTAATTTGTTTAGGTAATAATTTTTATTATTACCTGTGATTTCAAAATAGACCTGGCCATAGGAATAATCTGAAGCCAGCATCTCTTCATTAGCATTTATAATCGAGACCAATTTTAAAATATCTTTATGGCTTTGTTCTTTCAAAGAAATTAGACACCATTGATCAAAGGATTGTTTGGCAAAGATAAATTCATCGTTGTTTACAACTCTTAAATTATCTGAAGGTGGAAGCAGAGATATTTCTTTATTAATAACTTGAGCAAATTGTTCATCTCCCTTGCCTCTTAAGATGACCTGTTGCAAGTCTTTTTGAACAACATCCATTCCTTCAGTTGAAAATAGTTTTGTCATGACAGCAATTTCTCATTTTTTGGATCAACAAATGCGGGTTTAACAATTTGAACAGGAATAGTTTTTAAGTTAGGCGTTGATACAAAAGCCTTACCGCCAATCAGTTTACGACCTTCTTTTATTAGAGCCATCGCAACACAATGATCAAGGGTTGGGCTATAATAACTCGAAGTGATATGTCCGAGCATTTTTACAGGTTTACGAATAGGCGTGGATAATGTTTCACTTTCTATAATATGTTGACCTTCTTCAATATTTTCTGATTTATTTAACGGAAGAATGCCAACCAATTGTTTCCTATTTTCTTTGACAATATCACTTCTGATTAAAGATCTTTTTCCTATAAAATCTTTTTTATTTTTACCAATCATCCAATTAAGATTCAGATCGATAGGAGTAACGGTTCCATCTGTATCTTGCCCAACAATTATGTAACCTTTTTCAGCTCTTAAAAGATGCATGGTCTCTGTTCCGTATGGCACAAGATCAAAATCCTTACTGTAATAGAATATTTTTTCCCAAAGTGCCAAAGCATATTTAGGAGGCACATAGACTTCATAACCTATTTCTCCAGTAAAACTTGCACGAAGAATTCTGATTTCGGTTTCTAAATAATTAAACTTATTAAAAGTCATAAAAGGAAATTTTTCATTACTAAAATCAATATCACTAAATACTCTGCTCAAGATGATTCTTGATTTTGGGCCACTGATATTAAATGTAGCAAATTGTTCTGTAACTGAATTCATGTACACATTTAGATTTGGCCACTCCGTTTGAGCATATTCTTCCATGTGAGATAAAACATTCATAGCGCCGCCTGTAGTTGTTGTAGCTATAAAATGTTGGTCGTTTATTTTACATACAATGCCATCATCTTTAACCATCCCGTCTTCTCCAAGCATCAGAGCATATTTTCCAGACATTGGTTTCGTTTTTGAAAAATCGTTGGTGTACACAAGATTCATAAATGTTAGTGCATCTTTACCTTTAATTTCTATTTTTCCAAGCGTAGTACCATCTAGAATTCCTGCGGTCCTTCTAACTTGTTTCGACTCTCTTTGAACTGCCTCATACATGGTTTCTCCATCGTGTTTTTTAAAATACCAAGGTCTTTTCCATTGGCCCACGTCTTCAAATACCGCATTATTATTTACATGCCAGGGGTGAATAGGGGTTTTTCTTTCAGGGTCATAAAATTTATAAGTACTTCTCCCGGCAATCGCTGAAAAGCTTACTGGTGTATAGGGAGGCCTATAGATTGTTGTTCCAACTTCTGAAATATTTTTCTTTAGTATTTTTGAAACGATACCCAAAGAATTAACGCTGCTAATTTTCCCCTGATCAGTTCCCATACTATTGGTAGTAAAACGTTTTAAATGTTCAATACGATCAAAACCTTCAAGGACTGCTTGCTTAAGATCCCTGGTCGTAACATCATTTTGAAGATCCGCAAAAGATTTTGACCATAAAGATTTTTTAGCATGTTTAGTTTCCCAAAGTTCTTTGATGTTAAACTTTTCAAAGTCGTTAATGTCTAATTTTACTTCAAGGTTCTTTGTTTCTTCCAGGAAGTTAAGTTTCTTATTTACTTCTTCACTAGTTTTTTTGTAGCTAAAATTTCCACTTACCGATCCTAAGGTAATAGTATTTTGGAAAGAGCTATTAGGTTTAAAGACTAGCTGAGTCGAGTCCCATTTAATAAGCCCTCTTGACTGTGTGAATAAGTGAATGTCTGGATTTAACCCACCAGAAACACAAAGCATTGATGTTTTGATTTTAGTAATATTATTTTTTTTTGCCCTAACAGATACTTCTTCGACCTTATTTTTTCCATCGCAGCCTTCAATTTCTGATTTGATATAGGCAGGAATATTGTGTGTATCTAGAAGATCTAATGTTTTTTTCTCGATTTGCTTTTTTTCTCTAGCGTCCACATAGGCTTGAGGTTTGCAGCCTAGGTCAATCAATGATTTTACAAGACTAAAGGTAGATGAGTTATTGGTAAAGATTACAGGGCTATTATCTGGAATCACACCATATCTATGAATATATTTTTCGAAAGATGCTGCAAGCATGACACCAGGCAAATCATTATTTCTAAATGAAATAAATCTTTCAATATGTCCATTTGCTAGAATTGCGTGTTTTGTTCTAATTTTATGAAGCACAAGTTCAGGCTTATTTTTTTCCTGGAGATTTCCAACTGATTTATCTTCAAGAGCGACTAAGTGATTGCTGAAATTATATGTTGTGACGGTGGTATTTTTTAAAACGTTTATGTTCTTGGAATTTTTGATGAGCGTTTCTGTTTTTTTTAACCATTCATTTACTTTTTGACCATTAATTGTTTTTATTTTTTTTGTATTTTTTAGTATTCCACCTAAAAAATTGTCTTGTTCTATTAATAAAACATCATGCTCGGTATCGACTAGCTTTTTAGCTGCCAAGAGACCGCTTAAACCAGCGCCTACAATTACGATATCAACGTTATGATAAAAATGTATGCTTTTAGATTTAAATTTCTTCGGAGGTTTTCCAAGGCCAGCAGTTTTTCTGATTAAAGGTTCATAAACTTTTTTCCAAAATCCTTTTGGACCCATAAACGTTTTGTAGTAAAAACCGGCTGAAAACAATGGAGAGAAGAGATTGTTAATTGATCCAATATCATTTTTTAAAGATGGCCAACGATTTTGACTTTCCACTACCATTCCTTCGTAGATTTGTTTTACAGTGGCTCTTATATTGGGATCGTTGTATTCACTTGGTATTTGAACAAGTGCGTTTGGTTCTTCAATTCCACAAGTATAGATTCCTCTTGGTCTATGATATTTAAAACTTCTACCGATTAATCTTATATTATTTCTTAGCAGTGCAGAGGCGATTGTATCTCCCTTGAAACCAAAGTATTTTTTACCATCAAATGTAAAAGAAATTTTTTGATCATCAATTACGTAAGGACTTTTATTATTTAATGCGCTCATAGTTTTTTTACAGCAAAGTTTCCAGAACCTACCTTTGGTTCACCAGAAGGTGTTTTAGGAGTATTCTTAAAATCTTTTAGTGTGGGAGGTTCTTCTCCTAATTTATAGATTTTTAATATTTCATCTGTAGAAGTATTTCTCACAGCATTAAACCATTTTTTACATCCGTGTGTGTGGACCCAACGTTCATAAAAAATTCCTTTGGGATTTGCACGAATAAAAACGTATTCTGACCACTCTCTATCACTAACTAGCTCTGGATTTTTTGGTCGTGCTACATGAGCTTCACCACCATTAGAAAATTCGGATTGATCTCTTTCACCACAGTATGGGCAATTTATTAAAAGCATGTTTAATGAGCTACAGCCGCAGCCCCATGTTCGTCAACAAGTCTGCCACTAATAAAACGATTTAAATTGAAAGGAGCATTTATGACATGTGGCTCGTCTTTCGCAATGGTGTAAGCAAAGAGGTGTGCACTGCCAGGTGTTGCTTTAAATCCTCCAGTTCCCCAACCACAATTAAAATATAAACCTTTTACATCACACTTGCTAATTATGGGACTGGCGTCAGGACATATATCTACAATACCTCCCCACTGACGAAGCATTTTCATTTTTCCAAACACTGGATAAAGTTCTATTATTGCCCTGATAGTGTCCTCGATAATGTTATAACCACCTCTTTGAGTGAAAGAATTATAACCATCAGTACCTGCTCCAATAACAAGTTCGCCTTTATCAGATTGACTTACATAGGCGTGAACAGCATTAGACATTACAACGGTATTAATTACAGGCTTAATGGGCTCGGAAACTAAAGCCTGAAGCGGTTTACTTTGCAAAGGCAATCTTATTCCAGCAGTCTCAGCCAAAATACTGGTATGCCCTGAAGCTGCTACTCCAACTCTATTTGAGCGAATAAATCCTTTAGAAGTTTCTACACCCTCAACTTTTCCCTTGCTTGTTTTAATATTTTTTACTTCGCAATTTTGAATAATATCCACTCCCATTTCATCCGCTCTCATCGCAAAACTCCAAGCCACCGCATCATGACGAGCAACTCCTCCTCGAGGTTGAAAAGAAGCCCCAAGAACAGGATATCTCAAATTGTCAGTATTCATGATAGGTACGAGTTTTTTAATTTGATTTTTGTCTACCCAATAAGAATCTATGCCATTCAGTTTGTTGGCACTAACTCTCCTTTTAATTTCTTTTTTATCATGCTCATTATGAGCTAGATTCATCACACCTCTTTGACTAAACATAATGTTATAGTTTAGTTCTGTAGATAAATTTTCCCAAAGTTTCAAAGAGTGTTCATAAAGATGTGCGCTTTCGTCCCAAAGATAATTTGATCTTATAATAGTTGTGTTACGACCTGTATTACCGCCTCCAAGCCAACCCTTTTCAATAACTGCTATATTTTTTAAACCATGTTCTTTGGCAAGGTAATAAGCGGTGCCAAGACCATGACCACCTCCTCCTACAATTATAATATCATAAGATTTCCGCGGCTCGGGACTTCGCCACATCTTTTTCCAATTCTCATGATATGAAAGAGAATTTTTTAAAACACTAAAAAAAGAATATTTTTTTTTCACAAGCAAAATTACCAAAAAAACTACTGACTAAAACGATGGTCAGAAAAACTAATCGCTTTAGCAGATTTTGTAAAGCGCTATTTTTATGATAAAAAATGCTATCAAATTAAGAGAATGAATAATAAACAGAACAAAGACTTAAACCCAGAGCAAAATCAAATATTATATAACGAAGGTACCGAGCCACCAGGTTCAAGTCTCCTCAATAAAGAAAAAAGGGAAGGAAATTATCATTGCGCAGGTTGTGGAACAAAATTATTTAGCTCTTCCATGAAATATGAAAGCGGATCAGGCTGGCCTTCTTTTTTTTCATCGTTACCAGACGTTTTTGAAACAAAAATTGATATGAATACGGGATACGAAAGAATAGAATATCATTGCAAAAAGTGCGGGGGACATCATGGACATGTATTTGATGACGGACCTAAACCCACAGGAAAAAGATTTTGTAATAACGGTCTTTGTTTAGTTTTTAAACCAAGGACTTAATTTTATGATTTTAAATTTGATTATTGCTTTCGGCGCTGGACTAATTAGTTTTTTATCACCTTGTGTTTTACCTTTAATACCTGGATATATTTCTTATATTTCTGGGCAAAGTCTTAACGATATTGTTGAGCAGAGGAAAAAAGTTTTATTAAAAACCATTTTATTTTCACTAGGATTTTCATTAGTTTTTATTTTTTTTGGTGCCACCGCTTCATTTATCGGAAATTTGTTATTGGAATACTCAAATTCACTCAGAATTGTAGCGGGCATAATAATAATCATATTTTCCTTACAATTAATGGGCATTTTTAATTTAAATCTACTCAATAGAGAAAAAAGATTTTATACTAAGAATTATTCGAACAATTTGTTTTTTCCATTTATTGTTGGTGGTGCCTTTGGTTTCGGTTGGACCCCTTGTATAGGCCCAGTATTAGGCTCCATTTTGGCTTTAGCCGCTACAGAAACAAGTCTTGGGAAGGGAATTTTGCTTTTAAGCTTTTATTCATTAGGTTTAGCAATACCTTTTGTACTATCCGGATATGGTATTGCAAGATTTTTAGAAGTTTCAAAAAATTTAAAAAAAAATATGAATTTGATTTCCATGACAGGCGGCATTATTTTATTGGTGACGGGTATTTTGATACTAACTGATAAATTGCAAACTTTAGGATTTTATATATTGGAAGCGGTTCCTTTTTTAGAAAAATTTGGATAAATTTTATTTTAAAAGTTGATCAAGTTTTCCCTGCCTATGTAAAGCTTGCAGTTCCTCGTTTCCGCCAACATAATGATCTCCAATAAAAATTTGAGGAATTGTTTTTGCTCCTCCAGTACGCTTTTGCATTTCAGCTCTCTTAATCTCATCTTTCCAAACATCAATCTCATTGATTTTGACATTTTTACTTTCAAGCAAGGCTTTGGCGGCCCTGCAATAAGGGCAATAATCACCAGTGTACATTAAAACATCCTTCATATTTTATTTATATCATTGTATAAATAAAAGGAAATGCTGCCTTTAAATTATTTTTTATATTTACAACTGATTCTCTTCATGTTTATTACCCCAGGAACTCCCCGCATTGTAATTGTTTCTCATACTATAAATTATGGGATAAAAAATTCTGTCTGGACAGCTTTGGGGGATATTTCTGCAAACTTTGTTCAGATGGTATTGATCGTTTTTGTCATTGGATCTTTATTAGAGGACAATCCGGAAATCTTTGTTTATTTTAAATGGGCTGGAATCTTATATGTTTTATACCTGGCTTATGAAACTTTCACGGCAAAAATAAAAACCATTCGTTCAGTAGGTAAAGTTTCTAAAAGTATATTTTCATTTTATAGAGATGGATTTTTGGTGGCCGGATTAAGCCCTAAAGCTTTAGTATTTTTTGGCACTATCTTTATTCAGTTTATCAATTTTGAAACAAATGTTTTGTTTCAATTTTCTATTTTAGCTATCACTTATGTTTCATTAGATTTTTTAACCTTAATGATCTACGCTTTTGCTGCAGAGAAAATTGCCACCTGGTTAAAGGGCAATCCTAGAATTTTGAATACAATCTCAGCGTGTGTATTAGTTCTTATCGCTATCATAGTTGCAACAAGAATCTAAATTTGTTTCAGAACAATCTCTTCCATTACATTACAGCATAACCATTATAAAAAACTTATAACCAGTTGTTAAAGGGAAAAAAAATTGGTTTAATCAAAGTATTATTAATTAATAATAACTATAAGGAGAGAGAATGAATAAGATATCAAAGCTTCTTGTTACTATTCTTTCGGCAATCGCTCTAGCCTTTACTAGTGTTTCATCTTCATTTGCGAAAGTTGAAGGCGAATACATCGTACTAGGCGCTGCAGTGTCTCTTACCGGGAAGTATTCGACCAACGGAAAGCACACTCAAAATGGCTATAACTTAGCTGTTGAAAGAATTAACAGCAAGGGTGGTGTAAAAGTTGGTGGAAAATCTTATAAATTTGAAATCATTTATTACGACGATGAGTCAAATTCAAAGAGAGCCGCTCAACTAGCTGAAAGATTAATTAAACAAGATGGCATTAAGTATATGCTTGGGCCTTACAGTTCAGGTTTAACGAAAGCTATGGCACCAGTAACTGAGGAGAATAAAATTCCTATGGTTGAAGCAAATGGTGCATCAAGATCTTTATTTACCAAAGGTTATAAATATTTGTTTGCAGTGCTATCACCAGCAAACCAATATCTTGAAGTAGCAATCGATCTTGCGGTAGAGAAAAACGGCGGTAAGCCAGTTAATATTGCAATGGCATTCGAACAAGATGCTTTCTCACAAGACGTGAGATTAGGTATTGTTGATGCAGCTAAAAGAACTGGATCTAAAATTACCATCGACGACAAGTTACCAAAAGAGTTAAATGATATGGCAGCAACATTGGCAAAAGTTAAAGCAACTAAACCTGATGTGCTTGTAGTATCTGGTCACTCTAAAGGCGCTCTAACTGCAATCAGACAAATTGCTGAAATGAAAGTTGACGTTCCAATGTTGGCTATGACACATTGTGATGCTTCTAAACTTGCTAAACAACATGGTAAAAAATCAGAGTATGCATTATGTGCTGCACAGTGGCACAAAACTTTATCATACAAAGATAAATTTTTTGGTAATGGTAAGAAGTACGACAAAGACTTCACTAAGGAGTACGGTTATGCTCCACCTTATCAAGCTGCAGAATCTTCTGCTGCTTTGTTAGTTTATAAAGATGCGTTCGAAAGAGCGAATTCTTTTGACACAGAAAAACTACGTAATGCTTTGGCTAAAACTGAGATGCAAACGTTTTATGGAAACATAAAATTTGGTTCTGGCGGTCAAAATACTGCTAAGCCAATGGTTTTATTCCAAGTTAGATGTAAAGGTGATACATGTGAGAACAAAGTTGTTGCTCCAACAAAATGGGCTTCAGCTAAGTTAGTTCACCCAGTACCTTCTTGGTCTAAAAGATAATAATTGAAACTTAATACAAAATACCCCCTAATTATTAGGGGGTATTTTTTTTAAAATAATTTATGGATTATTTAATTTTTAAAGCTCCAATCCTAATGGTTCAAGCTTCTATGGATGGAATCTTGCTTGGAATTCTTTTTGCTTTAATTGCTTACGGTATGGCGCTTCAATGGGGCGTGATGAATATTATTAATATTGCCCAAGGCGATCTTGTAATCATGGGTGGTTACATTGCTTACTTCATGTATGTGGCGGGCATTCATCCTGCGTTCGGAATTATTGTTTCTCCGATCATTATGTATTTTGTGGGATGGGGACTTTATAAATTAGTGATCAACAAAGTAGTTGATCGAGATCTATTTATTTCAATTTTAGCAACATTTGGTATCAGTATTTTAATGCAACAGTTAATGAATTTTGTTTTTGGAGCTGATGTGGTTGTCGCTCAATCAAATTTTGGAACGACAATGTTATTTGATAACTCGGTTACCTTGCCTAATTCAAAAATTTTTTCTGCAATAGTGAGCGTTGTCTTTGCTATCTTTTTGATTATTTATATGAAGAGGTCTAAATTGGGCCGAGCCATTAGAGCAACGGCACAAAACGCAAGAGCAGCAAAAATTTTAGGTGTGGATACTGAAAAAGTTTACGCAGCAACATTTGGAATTAATGCAGCCCTTTGTGGTGTGGCAGGTGCTTTAATTGCAATTACTTTTACACTCCATCCCTATGTGGGATTACCGTATACGGTCCGATCTTTTATGATTGTAATTATTGCAGGTCTTGGAAATTTACCAGGGGTTGCTTTATCAGGAATGGGACTTGGAGTTTTTGAAGAATTTGCAGATTATATTTTAGGAACAGAATTTAGAATAGGGGCTGTTTTCATGTTGCTAGTTCTTATTCTTGTTTACAGAAGATTTAAACTTTCTAGGAAAAGGGAATATTTAAAATGAGAAAGATACTATTAATTATATTTTTTTCTATTTTGATCACCCCGCTTTATGCAGGACCTAAAGACAAAGTAAGAGATGGTTTCATTTCAAAAAAGAATGTTCATCCTGTAAAAAATGATTTTAATATTAACGATCCTAAAAACAAAATAATTTTAATTTATAATCACGGACAAACTGAAAATGATATGGCATTAAAGGCATGTGCGTGGGTATCAATGCTTAGAAATCATGCTTCATTAATCGATGAAGAAATTGATGGAAAAAGAATAATGGTTTACAATTTTTGTACCAATCACTTAGCTGGCGACATGTCACCAAAAAAAGATTGGTGGACCTCAAAAACTCCAGAAGTTTATACAGGTAAGCACAAACTAGATAAAAGGGTTGAAGCTAATCTTGATTTAATTAATAAATTTGTAAAAGCAGGTGTTCCAAGAAAACAAGTTTTTATTACAGGGCATTCTTGTGGAGGCAAGACCACTTTACTTTTTATGAGTAGATATCCCGACAAAGTAGGAGGAGGTATATCTTATATGCATGCTTGTTTTGGAAAGCTTTCACATAAATATAAAGTTAAAAAACTGGGTGTTGAAAAAGCAATGGAGAAATTTAGAAAAAAATGGAAAGGACCTCACGATTTAAGACAAAAAATGAACGATGAAATTAAAAATAATTTAAAAACTCCAGTTTTAGCTTTTACACATCCTAAAGATAAATATGAGGGTTTACTTTCTGATTGGTTGGAGGAAATACCTGGAATGAAAAGAATAGTAATTTCAGAAAAATATAAAATTAATGGAAAAAAATGTATTCGAAAGGGAGATGACTGGTCAGAGTCCGTTAAAAAAGGTCATGATATGGATCAAGGACTTTGCTTTCAATACTACAACCCTGTAATTTTAGATTACATAGCATCGAGGATTAAATGAAAAAAAATAATTTAATTTTATATGGTGTTTTGCTTGTTTTAGGTTTGACGGCACCGTTTTTATTTCCAGCATTTAAAGTTCAAATTTCTTTTATGCTAATCCTTATTATTTTAGCTATGACCTGGGATGTACAAGGTGGTCAGATGGGTTATAACAGTTTTGGAAATATTCTCTTCTTTGGAATTGGAATGTATTTATGCGCCAGCATACAAATTGGAATGTTTTTTCCACTTGCGGAGTGGACTGAAAGTGGCGGAGAAAAAACCTTTTTACACACACCAACCCAATATTTTCAAGGCCTTGCTGTGGGATTAGTTTTTGCAGCCATAGTTCCTGCAATCGTTGCAGCATTAATCGGTTATGGAATTTTAGGATTACGAGGACACTACTTTGCAATTTGTACTTTAGGTTTAGGAATTGCAGCTGGAGAAATAGCAGGAGGAATTGAATTAATCGGAGCAGGACAAGGAATGACAACACCTCCTTGGCCTAAGGGCATCGGAGATACAGAATTAAGAGCAGAATTTTTCTATTACATTTGTTTTGCTTTGCTAATTGCAACTTTTTCTTTTTTAAATTGGGCATACAAAAAAAGATTTGGTTTAGTTTTAAATGCTATCAGAGACAACGAAGACAAAGCAGAAGCCATGGGCATTCATACAATGCGTTACAAAATTGTTGGTTGGGTTGTGTCAGCTTTTTTTGTAGGTCTTGCTGGTGGTTTAGTAGGAAATATTGTTGGCTATATTGAACCTATCGAGGTTGCTTTTGACGGAAGAGAAATGGGAGTTTTCATGGTTTTAATGGCTATCTTAGGAGGAAAAGGAACCCTTTGGGGACCTGTAATTGGAGCTTCAGCATTTCACATATTTAAAGAAGGATTTTGGACTTTCTTTTTAGGTTGGCAGTATGTGGCTCTTGGATTTTTAATTGTTGTCATCGTCGTATTCTTCCCAGAAGGATTCATGGGTTGGCTAAGAGAAAAATATCCTGAAAGATTTGGAGAAGTCATTGATGAAGCTGACAGAAAAGCACAGGTGGAATTAAAATAATGAGTATTTTGGAAATTAACAATGTAAGCAAATCTTTTGGTGGAGTTAAAGCCAACGTAAATATTTCAATGAAAATTGAACAAGGATCAATTGTTGGATTAATTGGTCCTAACGGGTCAGGGAAAACAACTTTATTTAATTCAATAGTTGGAACACATCCAATTGATCAAGGTTCTATAAAATTTGATAACAATGAAATATCTCAGCTTCCAGTTCCTGTTGTCGCTAAACTTGGTTTACTTAGAACCTTTCAACAAACAAGAATTTATGGAAAATTAAACTGCGTGCAAAATATGCTCATCAGTCACAAATCAGAGAAAGATAATGTTCTAACTATATTTGAAAAAATTCCAGAAGAGTTAAATGAAAAAGCAGAAAGATTATTGAAATTTGTTGGTTTGCATCAAAAGAGAAAATTAAGAGCTGGCGATTTGTCATTTGGGCAGCAAAAATTATTAGAACTAGCTATGGCACTTATGAATGAACCAAAAGTGCTTTTATTAGACGAACCAACCGCCGGAATAAATCCAACATTAATTAATGGAATTATAGATCGTTTGATTAAAGTAAACAAAGAATACGGCATCACTCTCTTAGTTATAGAGCATAATATGAGAGTTATTATGAGCCTAGCTCAAAAAATTTTCTGCCTAGCTCATGGACAAATGCTTGCAGATGGAACGCCAGAACAAATTAAAAATGATAAGCGAGTCATCGATGCTTATTTAGGAGCGCAATAATGGCAGATCAATATGAAGTTTTAGGTAAAGCTCCTGGTCCTGAAGAACTTAAAAAACTATCATCAGGCAATATTCATTTAACTATTAAGAAACTATCTGCCGGTTATGGAAAAATGGAAATACTTCATGATCTTGATCTATTTGTAAGTAAAGCCCAGTCTTTATGTTTAATTGGACCAAATGGCGCTGGAAAATCTACGATCCTTCATTCTATCTATGGCTTTACTAATATTTTTTCGGGTCAAATTGAAATTGACGGAAAAGAAATTACAAATTTAACACCTGCTGAGAAATTAAAATCAGTAGGTATAGCCTACATCTTACAGGATAATTCTGTATTCCCTGATATGACAGTTGAGGAAAATTTATTAATGGGCGGATACACAAAAGAAAATACCAGTGAAGCTCATGAAGAAGCAGAAAGAATATTTCAAAAATATGAGAGATTAAGAAAAAGGAGACATCAACCAGCAAAAGTTTTATCAGGTGGGGAAAGAAGGCTTTTAGAAATTTCAAGAGCATTGGTGATGAAACCGTCAGTTTTGTTGGTTGATGAACCTTCAATTGGATTGGAACCAAGATACATAAGTATGGTATTTGAAATTCTAAAAGATCTTCAACAAACAGAAAAGAAAACTATTATAATGGTAGAACAAAACGCCAAAAAAGGTTTAGAGTTTGCGGACATTGGCTATGTTTTAGTTTCAGGACAAATTGCTATTGCTGGATCAGGAAATGATTTGCTGAATAATCCAGATGTTGGTAGACTATTTCTAGGAGGATAATGAAAGCACGTATTGTTATTTTAGCTTCAGTTTTTTTGTTAGTATTCAATCTTGCAATACCAACAACGGTATTATCTGAGAATGGACCACCTAAACCTAAAGAATGGAAAGGCAAGGGAGAAAAGATTGAGTTTCAATCTTTGCCCACATTAACTATCAGAGATTTTTTATTAGGAAAAAAACCAAATAGAGAAATAACAATTTGGGGAACATTAAGTTTTCCAGCTAATGCAGCAGAAAAAAAAGTTCCTGCAGTTGTAATATTGCACGGTATGGGTGGAATTAGCGATATTGAAGAACACTGGATAGAAGTTATAAACAGCATGGGAATAGCTACATTTATGGTAGATAGCAACTGGGCAAGACGTAAATGTAAAAAAGATAATAAATTTAAAAAAGCTATTCCTTGGTGTGCTGCTGTAAATCGAGGGATGAATAGAGTTATAGATGCTTACGGTGCATTAAAGCTTTTATCAAGTCATCCTCGTATTGACCCAAAAAATATTGGCTGCATAGGCATGTCACTTGGAGCTAGAGGATGTTTGTATTTAAATGTAAAAAGATTTCAAAAAATGTGGGGAACGCCAGGTATGGATTTTGCTGCAAGTGTGCCAATGTACCCGCCATGCAATGTTATGTTCAAGGATGATGACGAAATAACAGATACTCCCATTCGTATTCATGTAGGAGACCTAGATACATATTTTCCAGTTGATTCATGCGTAAATTATGTTGCACGTCTTAAAGCAAAAGGAAAAGATGTAGATATCAAAGTTTATCCAGATACACACCATGGTTTTGAAGCAACAATCTCAGGTAAAAAATCTATGAAAATAAAAGGTCATAATGATGGAAGATGTTATTATGAAGAAAATCATTCACTACCTGTAGCAGAAATGGCTCCAGATGATGTAGCAATATTATCGCAAGTTGGATTTAACGAATGGTATCAAAGCGCATCAGATAAAGATAAGAAAAAAATATTTAAAAGACTTAAAATGAGACACAAAATGGGCTGGAGACTTCCACAGTTTCAGCATGATAAAAGCTGTGTAAGCAAATCACAAACAATAAAATATAATAAAGTAGCATCAGAGGAGAACGAAAAGCTTGTAAGAGAATTTTTCACCAACACTTTAATAAAGTGATTAAAGTAAAAAATTTCAAAATATATTAAATTTTTTTTTAGCCTTAATGATAAACTTAAAATATTTCTTTAAAGGTTTTAAGCTAATTAAAGGAATGGATAGCCCTGCACTTGCACTGGGAGCAAGCTTTCTTGCCATTGGCGCTTTACTAAAAGACATTGGCTTTAATGTTCAACAAAGTTTTTTTTCTACTTTTTTTACTTACGCTTTACCAGGTCAATTGGTAATGGCAGAGTCATTTTTTGTAGGGGCTTCTCTAATTAATATTTTCGTGGCTGTTTGGTTAGTGAACGTACGTTTATACCCTATGTCAGTATCTTTAATTCCCTTACTTAAAGACAAAAGCCAACCAAGGTGGAAATATTATCTATCTTGTCATTTCTTAGCCGTTTCTTCTTGGCTAATCATGAAAAACAGATATCAAAGCATTGACCAAAAATACCGAATAGATTTTTGGATTGGGATTGGAATCGGCACTTGGGGAACTGCAATTTTTTCAACACTGGTAGGTTATTTTTTATCGGATTATCTAAACAAAGATATGATGATCGGTTTAGCCATCGTAAATCCTGTTTACTTTACATGTATGATGATAGGAGCAATAAAAAATAGAAGCATTGGTCTTTCGGTTTTATTAGGTGCAATTCTAGGGCCATTGTTTTTTCTTGTTTCTCCGGAATGGTCTATTTTATACGGAGGTCTTTTAGCGGGGACATTAGCTTTTTTCTTGGGAGGTAAAGATGACAGACCTGTCTAGCAATATTACCCTGGTTATTCTAGTCACTTCACTTGCAACTTATCTATCTAGATTTTTAGGCGTAGTAAGCTCTGAGAACATAGATGTTAAATCTAAAATTTTTAGATGGTTCAACTGTATTGCCTATTCAACATTGGCCGCCTTAATTGCAAGAATAGTTGTTTTCCCAACAGGAATTCTTGTGGATGCAGAAATACTAATACGATTTCTTGTTATTCTGCTATCGGTAGCGGTGTTTTTTGCAACTAAAAAGAACTTGGTATATCCGACAATATTATCGGGTATACTTTTAACTGTATTAAATAGCTTGTATTAAACATGTCACTAGAAGTTATTACGCACGCGAACTCGAAAAGAATAAGACAGATCAACATAAAAGAAGAAGATTTAGATAAATTAATTTTTCCATTTAACAAACGCAACATTACTTCTTTAGAATACAAACCTTTTACAAGATTTACTTTGGCTAAAAGTGTAGATGATATTTTTTCTGGAAAGTTAAGTAAGACTTTATCCGAAACTTTAAAGGACCGTAACACTGGAGCGGTAATTATTAAGCCAGATATTAAAAATTCAAAATTTGATAAAGATTTTCTTGTGAAATTATCAACGGCATTAGCCCACCTAGTGGGCTCTCCCAATTTTGATTCTATGACAGGAAAATATTATGCGCGTTTTTATGTTAAACATTTAGACTCAAGCGATTCCTATCTAAGAAAAGCTTATACCAGTATGGACCTACATACCGATGGCACTTATGTAAAAGAAAAAACAGATTGGTTAATTATGACAAAAATGGAAGAAGTTCATGTGCAAGGTGGGGAAAGTGTTCTTCTTCATTTAGACGATTGGGAGCATTGTAAAGAACTTTGCTCTAATCCAGTAGGAAAACAAGATTTTGTTTGGGGTTCTCCAGAAAGTAAAAATATTAATTATAAAGTTGAACATCCGGTATTTTCCGAGGATGAAAGTGGAAAACCAATTATTTCTTATATAGATCAGTTTCCCGAACCAAAAAATATGGAACAAGGATTGTTTTTACAAAAACTGTCGGACGCTCTTGAAGAAAGCAAGAAGAAAGTGATATTTCCTTCACCAGTAGGTTCAACAATTTTTTTGAATAATTGTTTTTGGTTACATGGGAGAAACGCATTTAAAAAAGATGTCAATTTAAGCAGAGAGCTTTTACGTATTCGAGGAACTTTTTTTACTAATTAATTTTTTAAACAATCTGCAGGTATAGCACTTGGGATTGAAATAATGACTACTAGTGCGAATTTTTTGGAAAAATCTGTTTAAAATTTTCTTTATTAAATGGAATTGCTTGGTTATTCTCCATGGTTAATGAATATAGGTTTTTTGGGCACCGGTCATATCACTTCTTCAGTTATTGAGGGTATTTTTAAATCAAAATTAAAAATCAAGAAAATTTATATCTCTCCTCGCAACAGCTTGATAGCAAAAAAATTAAAGAGAAAATTTAAAAGGATTACTATTTCGAAGGACAATCAACAATTAATAGATAAATCGAATTGGGTATTTTTGGCTGTTACCCCAAAGGTTGGAAATAAAATTTTGAAAGAACTTAATTTTAAAAAAAATCAAAAAATTATAAGCTTTATTTCTACAATTAATTTAGCTCAACTAAAAAAAGCTATTGGTAAAAAAGTTAAGATTGTAAGAGCCATTCCACTTCCTCCAATTTCAATTAGAAAGGGCCCTGTACCAATTTGTCCTCCAGACAAACAGGTAAAAAGTTTTTTTAATAAATTGGGCACAACAGTTGAAATAAAAAATGAAAAATCATCAATAAATTTCTGGGCAACTTCAGGAATGATGGCACCTTTTTATGAATTGTTAAAAGTATTATCTGACTGGTTGGTTAAAAAAGGAATTAAAAGAAACGAAGCCCAAAAATACATTACCTCTCTTTTTGTCGCATTATCAGAAGATTCGGCAATCAATTCAAAAAAAGATTTGAAATATTTAGTTAAAGATTCTCAAACATCAAAAGGATTGAACGAACAAGCTGTAAAACAATTAAGAAAAGCTGGTTTTTATCGGTCTCTAGAAAAATCTCTAAATAGTATTCTTAAAAGACTAAACAAAGTATAATTTTCTATGCAGTCAGATTCAAATATTCTGCAGGTTAATAACCTTTCTAAATTTTTTGGAGGATTAAAAGCTATTTCAAATTGTTCTTTAAAAGTTAAAAAAGGATCTATTACAGGAATAATTGGTCCTAATGGTTCTGGAAAAACAACGCTCTTTAATTTAATTGCTGGCAATTTAAAACCAAATAAAGGAAGTGTTTATTTTGATAATGAAGATATTACTGGCATTCCTTCTTATGAATTATTTTCAAAAGGGATACTTAGGACTTTTCAAATTGCTCACGAATTTACTAATCTTACTGTTTTGGAAAATTTAATGATGGTTCCAGGCGGTCAATCAGGCGAACTATTAGTTAACGCTTTGTTTAAACCAAGATTGGTTAATGAAGAAGAAAAAAAAATTAAACAAAAAGCTCTAGAAGTAATTAAATTTTTAAATCTTACACATTTAGAAAAAGAATTAGCAGGGAATTTGTCTGGTGGGCAAAAAAAATTATTAGAACTTGGTAGAACTATGATGGTTGATGCAAAAATAGTTTTACTAGATGAAGTTGGAGCGGGGGTTAACAGAACATTATTAAAAGATATTGGAAGTGCAATTTTAAGACTGAATAAAGAAAAAGGTTATACTTTTTTTATGATTGAACATGATATGGATTTTATTAGTCGTTTATGTGATCCGGTAATTGTATTAGCAGAAGGATCAGTCTTATTTGAAGGAACTTCTAATGAAGTTAAAAAGAACGAGAGAGTTATTGAAAGTTATTTAGGCAGAGGATCAAAATTAAAGAATGGAAATTAATGGCATTTTTTGAAGGAATAAAAATGACAGGTGGCTATGGAAGCGGTCCGGATATAATTTCTTCTTGTTCAGTAAATGTTAATCAAGGTGAAATAGTTTCTATACTTGGTCCAAATGGAGCTGGAAAATCCACAGCCATGAAGGCCATGTTGGGTTTATTAAATCTTAAATCAGGTAAAGTTTTAATAGATGGCAAAGATATTTCACATTTAAGTCCGCAAGACAGAGTTAAACGGGGAATAGCATTTGTTCCACAAACTAAGAACGTATTTGCCGGATTGAGCGTTGAAGAAAATCTAGAGATGGGTGCCTTTTTAAGAGATGAAAGTCTTCAAAAAATTATTAATGAAATTTATGAATTATTTCCTATTTTGAAAGAAAAAAAATCTCAGCTAGTTGGCGAGCTATCTGGCGGACAAAGACAACAAGTAGCATTGGGAAGAGCATTAATGATAAAGCCATCTGTTTTAATGCTTGATGAGCCTACAGCCGGAGTTTCACCAATTGTTATGGATGAGTTGTTTGATCATATTTTGAAAGTAAAAAAAACAAACGTTGCCATTTTAATGGTTGAGCAAAATGCAAAACAAGCACTAAGTATATCAGACAGAGGATATGTATTAGTTACAGGAGAGAACAGATACTCAGGAACAGGAAAAGAATTATTAAACGACCCAAGAGTAAGAAGTTCTTTTTTAGGAGGCTAATATGGATTCTATAAATGCAATAGTTTTGTTGTTAAATTATATATTTGTGCCAGCATTGTCATACGGCTCTCAGCTAGCATTAGGCGCCATTTTTGTTTCCTTAATTTATGGCATCTTGCGATTTGCATATTTTACAGCCGGGGATCTTATGTCGTTTGGCACCATGTTTACAATTTTATTTACATGGTACTTTCAATCTCTTGGAATTAATCTAGGCGTCCTTCCCACAGCATTACTTGCTATACCTTTTGGGATTGCTATTACAATATTATATGTCCTTGTTAAGGATAAATTAGTTTTCAGTTATTATCGTACACAAAAAAGCCCTCCTGTTATGTTGGCGATGGTAAGCATAGGCACAATGTTTGTTACTCAAGCAATTGTAAGAATAATCATTGGACCATTTGATAGAAGATTTTTTGATGGAGAAAAATTTATTCTAAAAGCAAATGAGTTTAAAGAAATGACAGGCTTGAATGAAGGACTAACGATTAAATCAACGCAAGTTATTACTTTGTTCGTTACAATTATTGTTGTTTCTATTTTATTTTGGTTTTTAAACAAAACAAAAACTGGAAAAAGTATGCGAGCTTATTCAGACAATGAAGATTTAGCGCTTTTATCTGGAATAGATCCTAAAAAAGTAGTTATGATTACCTGGATAATAGCCGCAATTTTAGCAACAATTGGCGGAGCTCTTTATGGGTTAGATAAAAGTTTCAAACCATTTACTTATTTTAATAACATGCTTCCAATATTTGCAGCAGCAATTGTAGGAGGTATTGGAAATCCTTTTGGAGCTTTTTTGGGTGGGTATGTTATTGCATTTTCAGAAATACTTTTAACATATGCTTATAGAAAATTTTTTGTTTATATTCTACCAGAAAGCTTAGAGCCTGACGGTCTATTACAATTACTGTCAACCGATTATAAATTTGCAGTTTCATTTTCAATCTTGGTAGTAGTTTTATTATTTAGACCTTCAGGAATCTTTAAAGGAAAAGTTTTATGAGAAAAAATCTAAATGTAATAAGCGCTTATGCAATAATGTTGGGACTAATAATTCTAGTAGGCTTTTTGCAGTCTTGGAGCATGGCATTATCAATTTTGTGCTTTTGTTTAATCTCCGCAGTAATGACAATGGGAGCTAATATTCAATGGGGATACGCAGGATTAATAAATTTTGGAATAATGGGTTACACAGCCCTTGGAGGTTTAGCAGCTGTTTTGGTTTCAGTTCCTCCTGTAAAAGAAGCGTGGCAGGTCGGCGGTTTCAATATGATTTTTTGTGCATTTATAAT
Source organism: Pelagibacteraceae bacterium (assembly GCA_017640245.1). Lineage (GTDB taxonomy): Bacteria > Pseudomonadota > Alphaproteobacteria > Pelagibacterales > Pelagibacteraceae > Anoxypelagibacter > Anoxypelagibacter denitrificans. The sequence continues at coordinate 95 of JAGFWA010000011.1, read as the reverse complement.
TGCTGCAATCGTATTTAGTATCCGTTTTATTCTTAAAAAATTCAAAAAAACAAAGAAAAGAAACTATGGAATTGCTGCTGTTATAATAACAGGGT
>JAGFWA010000010.1 GCA_017640245.1 Pelagibacteraceae bacterium | reverse complement strand
TACCGAACTCTGCAAAATTTACTCCGGAGAAAGCTGGAAGAACAAGATTACCGTTATAGACAACCGTTTTATATCAGAAAGAGTCAGTCAATTAAGAAATTGGAATATTAATTTTGTTAATGAGGATATTACCAATCCAAAAAATATCAAAAAATTTTTGCATGAAGCAGATGTTGTTCATCACCTAGCGGGAATGACCAGTGTAGCCAGAACCAAAGATGAAGTTAATGAACTTGCCGATGAAGAGATGAATAGAGTTGGTTTAAAAGGAACTGAAATAGTGCTTTCAGAAATTTCAGAAAATTGTAAAATAATATTTCCATCAACCCATGTAGTTTTTGAGGGTAAAAATTCTTTAGTGAGAGATATCAAAGAAGATTATGAAACTTTTCCCGCGTTACCTTATGCGGTAAGCAAAACCAAAAATGAAGAACAGATAAAAAAATCTGGAAAAAATTATATTATTTTAAGACTTGGATCAGTTTATGGTTATTCGACTGATACAACAAGATTAAACATAATGCCTAACCTATTTTCAAAAATTACTTCTCAAAATGGAACAATCAAGCTTTTTGCTGACGGAAAACAATTAAAATGTTTAGTTCCATTATTTGATGTTGTGCGTTGTTTTAAATTTATGGAAGAAAAAGACGATATAAAATTTGAAACTTTTCATTTATCTAAAGATTCTGTAACTGTTAAGCAGGTTGCAGAAATTTGTAAAAAAATAAATCCAAAAGTTAAAATTGAAAAAACAAGCGATAAGATTCCCAATCTAGGCTATAGCCTTTCAAATAAAAAATTATTAGGTACAGGATTTAAATTTCTTTATAATTTAGAAAATTCGCTTCGAGAAATGATAATGAAATGGTCAGAACAAGAAATTCCAAAAAATCTTGAACATGTTAAAAAAGGAGAAAAAGAATTTATAGACGCAAGAGGAAAAATTAGTAATTATGAATTATCTGAACCAATAAATCTCATTGGCTACATTGAATCCAAAAAAGGAACTGTTAGAGCAAATCATTTTCATCCGATACAGGAGCAAAAATGTTTATTGGTTAAAGGTCAATTTATAAGTATCTACAAAGATTTATTAAATGAAAATTCACAAAAAGTAACTCACGTTGTAAACGAAGGTGATTTAATTATTACCAAACCAAACGTAGCTCATGCAATGGTATTTACAAAAGACTCTGTATTTTTAAATTTGGTAAGAGGAGAAAGGGAACATGAGAACTATGGTGTAACACATACGAAACGTTACGTTTTAGTTAATGACGATGAAAGAAAGTTGTTGCTCAATAGCTACAAATTTAATTGTCGTTCTTGTGAAAAAACAAATCTCAAAAGAGTTATTTCATTAGGTTATCAACCTTTGGCTAATAATTTACTTAATCAAAAAGATTCAAAATGTGAAATTTATCCTTTGGAAATGAATTATTGTTCAGATTGTCATAACTGCCAGCTATCTGTTGTAGTTGATCCTAAAAAAATGTTTTCAAATTATCTTTATCTTTCATCAACTTCAAAACCTTTTAGAGAACATTTTGAAAATGCTGCTAAAAAATATATTAAAGAGTTTAAATTATCTCCAAAAAAATCATACGTTATTGATATCGGAAGCAATGATGGTGTTGCACTTAAACCTTTTAAAGATTTAGGATTTAAAAAAATTCTTGGAATAGAACCTGCTAAAAATTTAGCCAAATTGGCTAACAAAAATAAGATAAAAACAGTTAACTGTTTTTTGGATAAAAAAAATTTAAATAAAATTAAAAAAAATGCAGACTTAATTCTTGCTTCAAATGTATTTGCTCACTCTGATAAATTAAAAGAAATGGCAGAGTGTATGCTTAAAATTTTAAGTAATAAGGGCACAATAATTATTGAAATTCAGTATCTTCTTAATACATTGAAGGATCTTACTTTTGATAATATCTACCACGAGCATTATAATTATTGGTCTTTGACATCATTAGTAAATTTTTTTAATCAATTTGAATCAAAAATAATTAGAGTTGAGAGAATAAATACTCATGGCGGATCATTGCGAATCTATGTAAAAAAAGATAAAAATTCAAAAATAGATACCAGTGTTAAGGCTTTGCTAAAAGAGGAAGAGGAATTTGGTATTAAAAATTATAAAACTTACCAAGAATTTGCAGATAAAATCTATAAAATTCAAAAAAGTGTTAAAACAAATATAAAAAAGTTGAAATCTAATGGAAAAAAATTAATTGGTTATGGCTCGCCCGCAAAAGCTACAACTGCATTAAATTTCTTTGGTATTTCAAACGAAATAGATTTTATTGTCGAAGACAATAAGTTAAAGCACGGGAAATTTATTCCTGGAGTTAAAATACCAATTGTTAACAAAAGTAAAGTTTCAGATAAAAATAACACTATACTTGTTCTAGCTTGGAACTTTTTTGATGATATTAAGAAAAACAACACTCAGCTCTCAGATGAATTTATCAATATTAAAGATTTAGAGAATTAAATTATTTTTTTAGATATTTTTCTGCTTGTAAAATTATTTTTTCAGTACTCTTTGGTATATTGTCCGTTTTTCTTTTTGAATTGTTAATTTCATTTTCTAATTTTAGGACTTTTTCTTCATCTTTAAGCAATAATACTTTTTCTTCTTCTTTTAGTAATAAATTGACAGCATTTAAAATTTCTTTTACTGGATATTTTTTATTCATTAAACAGGCCTTTTTCATATAAATTTTTAAAAAATTTTATGCTTTCTGGATTAGATAGCACTTCTAAATTTTCAATATTTTCACCATGAATAATTTTTTTTACAGCTAATTCAACAATCTTTCCACTTTTAGTTCTAGGTATTTCAAGTATCTCTATCACTTTGTGTGGAACATGTTTAGGTGAACAGTTATCTTTAATCTTACTCTTGATAAAATTAATTTCTTTAACTCCTAGTTTTTTTTTTGTTTCCATAACTACAAATAATATTATTCTCACATCGTCTTTCCAGTTTTGTCCCACCACCAGGCTTTCACGAACAAATTCTATATTTTCAACTTGACGATAAATTTCAGCAGTACCCATTCTCACTCCGCCAGGATTCAGTGTTGTATCCGATCTTCCCAGCATTATAAAACCACCATTTTGTGTTTTTTGAATGAAATCACCATGATACCAAATATTTTTATATTTTGAAAAGTATGCTTTTTTAAGTTTTTTATTATTCACATCATTCCAAAATTTAATTGGCATTGTTGGGAAAGGATTTTTGATAACTAATTCACCCTTGTGATTGTCATCAACGCTTACCCCTTTTTCATTAAAAATATCTACATCAATACCCAAGCTTTCTCCCTGAATTTCTCCAGTATGCACGTTAGAAAAAATATTACCTAAAACCAAACAACCAACGACATCAGTTCCACCACTTATTGAATTCAAATGAACGTCATTTTTAATATTTTTGTAAACAAACTCAAAACTTTCTTTTACAAGAGGAGAGCCTGTAGAGGCGATCATTTTTAAATTTGATAGATCTAGATTATTAAAATTAAAATTTTCTTTTTTTAAATAATCTATATACTTAGCACTCACACCAAATAAATTAATTTTTTCCTTTTCACAGAATTTTATCAATGTGTCTTTGCATGGATACGTTGGAGATCCATCATATAGGTACAGAGTAGCACCGCGAGACAATCCACCAACCAACCAATTCCACATCATCCAGCCAGTAGTCGTATAGTAGAAAATTTTATCACTATTTGAAATATTACAATGTAGGGAAAATTCTTTGTTATGTTCAATTAAGGCATTACCCGCGCCATGAGTAATACATTTTGGAACACCAGTAGTTCCACTAGAGTATAAAATATAAAGAGGATGGTTAAAGCAAAATTTTTTAAAAACTTTGTTAACTTTAGATTTTTCAAGCACAGAATTAAAATTAGTATATTTGGGAGATAATTTTTTTTCGAATTCATTGTCATATGAAAAAATAATAACTTTTTTTATGGATTTAATTTTTTTTAGAATTTGAGGAATTTTTTCTAATATATCTATTTTTTTTCCATTATAAAAATAATGTTCACAGGTTATTAATATCTTTGGTTTTATTTGTAAAAATCTATCTACTATACCTTGGACTCCAAAATCTGGAGAACAGGATGACCATATTAATCCATTTTTTGATACGGCTAGAAACGATATAATCGTTTCAATCGAATTAGGAACATAAGCAGCTACTCTATCTTTTTCTTTTAAATTTATTTTTTTTAAATAAGAAGAAAATTTACAGACACTTTCGTATAATTTATTCCAAGTGATTTTCTTTTTTATACCTTTTTCTGAAAAAAAACTTATGGCAATTTCATCATTTTTTTTTGGTAAAAGATTTTCTGAATAATTTAGTTTAGATTCTGGAAAGAAAATATTTTTGTAAAATACTTTGTTTTTTTTTATAATTCTTTTTCCTTTTGCCCCTTTAATTTTTGTAAAATTCCAAACCTCAGACCAGAAAATTTCCGGATTTTTAACTGACCATTTCCAAAGATTTTCAAAATCAACATTATGTTTTAAAAAGTGCTTTTTTTCTAATTGCTTACAGAATTTTTTTAATTGCGATTTGTCTTTTATCGCCTCATTCGGAGACCATAATGAAGAACGACTTTTCACCATTAATTTTTATCTAAAAAAATCTAAAATAAAAATTTTAAAATTATCTAAAGTTTCAAATAAGTGATCAGCAAAATTGTTTAGGACCTCAAAAAAATAGTCAATATAAGATTCAAGAAAAGGAAATTGTATTACAATTGTGCTTTCAGCAAGCTTTAGCACGCCTATGAAGGATAAAAAAATTATTGATATAATGATTATATAGTAAAAAAAACCTAAACCAGAACCTTCCACATCCTTAGGTGATTTTTTTGTTAATCCCTCTTTCTGAGCATAGTCTTGAACAGTAACACCCCATTTTTGTTTCATATAATCTTTTGAATATGGAGCAGGCATTTTTCTTTTTTTTGTTCTTTTTTTCTTAACAGAAACTGGCTGTGCTTTAACAGGACTTTCCTTTTCCTTAATGGGGAGCTGCTTCCATTTATTTGAACAAGCACTGCACTGTACAGTTCTACCCTCAGCAGGTATTGCGTTATCAGGCACCACAAATCTTTTTTCACATTTTGTACAAGCAATAATCATCTATCTTTTATCTATAATATAATTTTTATAAATTGACAAAGGTTTAAGGTTTTTACATTTCTATTTTTTTGTTGTATACCACATTTTGTTTTGGTTTAGGGCGGTTAGCTCAGTTGGTAGAGCATCTCGTTTACACCGAGAGGGTCATAGGTTCGAGTCCTTTACCGCCCACCATTCGGGGGTGTAGCTCAGTTGGTTAGAGCGATCGCCTGTCACGCGATAGGTCGAGGGTTCGAGTCCCTTCACTCCCGCCATTATTGATGATTATTTTCGTTTAAATTAACAATAATGTGAATATCTCCTGACTGTACACTTATGTCTTATACACTTATGTCTTAGATGATATATGTTTGATGAAGTAAATTAATATAAGAATCCCCAAGCTATAGGTATTGGGGTAGATATTGATAAGCAATGATTTTTGATTTTTTGTCAGAATACCTTTCGATTATAATTTTTTTATTTATTGCTCTAGCATTAAGTATAGGATTTGTTTTTATAAATTTTATCCTTTCCCCTAAAAATCCTGATCCGGAAAAGCTGTCAACTTACGAATGTGGCTTTAAAGCTTTTGATAATTCAAGAATTGAATTTGATATAAGATTTTATCTAGTGGCTATACTTTTTATTATTTTTGACTTGGAAATTGCTTTTTTATTTCCCTGGGCTATTTCTTTAGGAAACATTGGCCTTCTAGGTTTTTTTTCAATGATGATTTTTTTATCTATCCTAACCATAGGATTTATTTATGAGTGGAAAAAGGGAGCATTAGAATGGGAATAAATTTTTCAAATTTTGAAAAAAAAGAAGAAAGAATACCTGTGGAATTTAAGAAAATTTCTAAAGATTTTAGTGAAAAAGGATTCGTAACGGTTTCATCAGAAAACCTTATTAACTGGGCAAGAGCAGGATCACTTCATTGGATGACTTTTGGCTTGGCTTGTTGTGCAGTTGAGATGATGCAAGCGTCAATGCCAAGATATGATCTTGAGAGATTTGGAGCTGCTCCTAGAGCGTCACCTAGACAATCTGATGTAATAATAGTTGCTGGTACATTAACGAATAAAATGGCAGCGCCTCTTAGAAAGGTTTACGATCAAATGCCAGAACCGAGATATGTTATATCTATGGGAAGCTGTGCTAACGGGGGTGGTTATTACCACTATTCGTACTCTGTTGTAAGGGGGTGCGATAAGATAATTCCAGTGGATATCTATGTTCCTGGGTGCCCACCATCTGCTGAATCATTACTCTATGGAATTCTTCAACTTCAAAGAAAAATTAGAAGAGAAGGTACTCAGAGAAGATAGCAGCTATCATGAAACTGACAGATTTAGATAAACTATTAAACTCAGAACTGACAACAAAAATAAAAAATACATCTATAAAGAACGACGAACTTTTAGTGAAAGTTGAGGTTGATAACTTATATTCGACACTCTTATTTTTAAAAACAAATGAACAATGTAAATTTAAACAATTAATTGATATTGTAGCAGTAGATTATCTTGGTGACGACCAAAGATTTAGAATTTATTATTTACTTCTAAGTCATGAAAACAATTTAAGAATTAAAGTTTCAATCAATCTTAGTATAGATGAAAAAGTTCCATCTATTGTTAAACTTTATCCATCTTCTAATTGGATGGAGAGAGAGGTTTTTGACATGTATGGGATTAAGTTCAAAAACCATCCGGATCTTAGAAGAATATTAACAGACTATAATTTTAAAGGTTTCCCGTTAAGAAAAGATTTTCCACTCACTGGTTTTAATGAGGTCAGATATAGCGAAAAAGAAAAAAAAGTAATTTATGAGCCAGTAAAATTAGAACAAGATTATAGAAATTTTGATTTTGAAAGTCCATGGGAAGGAACAAAGTATATAAAAGATGCAAAATTAAAAAACAAAGATGACTAAACAAAAAAAAACTATGAATTTAAATTTTGGCCCACAACACCCAGCCGCTCATGGTGTGCTTAGACTTATACTTCAATTGGACGGTGAGCTTGTAGAGAAAATAGATCCGCATATTGGTTTACTTCACAGAGGAACAGAAAAATTAATTGAGCACAAAACATACATTCAAGCATTACCATATTTTGACAGGCTAGATTATGTAGCGCCAATGAACCAGGAGCATGCTTTTGCATTAACCACGGAAAAATTATTAAAAATCGAGGTACCTATAAGAGCTCAATATTTAAGAGTTATTTTCTGTGAAATCGGAAGAATTTTAAATCATTTATTAAACATAACCACACAAGCTATAGATGTTGGGGCGTTAACACCTTCTCTATGGGGATTTGAAGAACGAGAAACTTTAATGACATTTTATGAGAGAGCATCAGGATCAAGACTGCATGCAAATTATTTTAGAACTGGCGGAGTTCATCAAGATGTGCCAAATAATCTTTTAACCGATATAGAAAAATTTTGCGAAACTTTCCCAAAAATAATCGATGACATAGAGACCCTTCTTACTGATAACAGAATTTTTAAACAGAGAAATGTTGAAATTGGCATTGTTACAAAAGAAGAGGCTATAGCCCATAGCTTTTCAGGGGTAATGTTGAGAGGATCTGGTATTGCATGGGATTTAAGAAAATCACAACCCTATGAATGTTATGAAAATTTAGATTTCAAAATACCAATTGGAAAGAACGGCGATTGTTATGACAGATATTTGTGCAGGATTATCGAGATGCGTGAAAGCGTAAAAATTATAAAACAGTGCCTTAAACTAATTCCTATAGGTCCGGTCAAATCGGTAGATGGTAAAATATCACCTCCCAAAAAAGAAGAGATGAAAGAATCTATGGAAGCTTTAATTCATCACTTCAAACTTTTTACAGAGGGATACAGAGTTCCAAAAGGCGAAGTTTACTGTGCCGTTGAGGCTCCTAAGGGCGAGTTCGGAGTCTATTTAATATCTGATGGAAGCAGCAAGCCTTACAGATGTAAAATTAGAGCACCAGGATTTTCTCATCTCCAAGCAATGGATTATTTAGTTCGGGGGCATATGTTAGCTGATGTCCCAGCTGTTTTAGGGTCTTTAGATATAGTTTTTGGCGAGGTAGATAGATGACTTTGAAAAAAGTACACGATAAACAACCAGAGAAATTTGAGTTTACTAAAGAAAATTTAGAATTAGCAAAAAATATATTGGAAAAATATCCAAAGAATCAAAAAAAAAGCGCAGTTATGCCTCTACTATATCTTGCGCAAAACCAAAATAATAACTGGATACCACTTGCGGCTTTAAAATATATAGGAAAATTTTTATCAATGCCTTACATAAACGTTTATGAGGTAGCAACATTTTATACTATGTATAATTTAGCTCCAGTTGGAAAATATTTTATTCAAGTTTGTACAACGAGTCCATGTTTATTAAGAGGTGCAAACGAAATTGTTAAAACTTGTCAAAAAAAAATTTCAAAAAACGAAAGTGATATTTCAGAAAATGGTCTTTGTTCTTGGACTGAAGTTGAATGTCTAGGGGCTTGTGTTAATGCACCTATAATACAGGTTAATAAAGATTATTATGAAGACTTGGATCAAAAAAGTACGGAAAAAATATTAGACGGATTTATGAATGACAAACCTTTGCAGTTTGGATCTTTTAGAAATAGAAAAAGCACAGCCCCAGAGAAGATCAAATCTAAATTAAATGGAGCAGAAGATGCTTAAGGAAGAAGATAAAATATTTAAGAATTTATATAATAATTTAGGTTCGAGTTTAGAAGATTCTTTAAAGAGAGACGATTGGTCCAATACAAAAGAGTTAATTTCCAAAGGAAGAGAATGGATTATTAATGAAATAAAAACATCTGAACTAAAAGGCAGAGGAGGGGCGGGTTTTCCAACTGCTTTAAAATGGTCGTTTGCTCCTAAAAAAATTGGTTCACGACCTCATTATTTAGTAATTAACGCTGACGAATCTGAACCTGGAACTTGTAAAGACAGAGATGTAATAAGATTCGAACCTCAAAAATTGATCGAGGGTTGTTTGATCTCAGCTTTCGCTGTTAACGCACACACTTGTTATATTTATATTAGAGGAGAATTTTTTAATGAAGGCGCTAAACTTCAAGAAGCAATAAACGAGGCCTATGAAAAAAAATTTCTTGGAAAAAACGCATGTGGATCAGGGTGGGATTTTGATATTCATATTCATTTTGGAGCGGGAGCATATATTTGTGGAGAGGAAACAGCATTACTCGAAAGTTTAGAAGGGAACAAAGGTCAACCAAGATCAAAACCACCATTTCCAGCTTTAGTTGGATTATACGGGTGCCCCACAATTGTAAATAATGTTGAAACAATTGCTGTGGTTCCCACTATTTTAAGAAGAGGTGGAAAATGGTTTGCATCCATTGGACGTCCTAAAAATACCGGAACAAAAATATTTTGTATTTCTGGTAATGTGAACAGTCCTTGTAATGTTGAAGAAGAAATGGGAATACCTTTAAAAGAACTAATCGAAAAACATGCCGGCGGAGTCATTGGTGGATGGAAAAATTTACAAGCTGTTATACCCGGGGGTTCTTCAATGCCTCTCCTTCCCAGAGAAACTTGTGAAACCATAAAAATGGATTTTGATTATTTAATAGCTGTTAAAAGTGGATTAGGTACTGCCGGAGTAGTTGTTATTAACAAAGATGCAGACATTATTAAATGTATGGCAAGAATATCTAGATTCTATAAACACGAAAGTTGTGGACAATGTACACCCTGCAGAGAGGGTTCAGGTTGGATGTGGAGAATACTTGAAAGAGTAGTAAAAGGTGACGCAACTCATAAGGATATCGATCTATTATCAGATGTTACAAAACAAATTGAAGGTCATACCATTTGTGCATTTGGAGAAGGTTCGGCATGGCCAGTACAAGGTCTTCTAAGACATTTTAGAAAAGAAATAGAGAAGAGGTGCTTTGCAGAGCCCGTCATTAAAAAGAAGAGAAAGATACCTTATTTGATTGATCAACATTTATTAGAAAGTAAAAATGCCAAAAATTACGATAAACAATAAAGATATAGAATTTAAAGACGGCATGACCGTTCTTCAAGCATGTGAGTTAGCTGGAGTTGAGATTCCAAGATTTTGTTATCACGAACGTTTGTCAATAGCTGGGAACTGCAGGATGTGTTTAGTTGAAATGGAAAAATCAGCAAAACCTATTGCTTCATGTGCTATGCCAGCGACCGAAGGAATGAACATAAAGACTAATACCCAAATGGTTGAAAAAGCAAGAAAGGGAGTAATGGAATTTTTGTTAACCAATCATCCTTTGGATTGTCCAGTTTGTGACCAGGGAGGTGAATGTGATTTACAAGACCAATCACTTTATTATGGATTTGATAAATCTAGGTTTAAAGAAAATAAACGAGAAGTAAAAGATAAACACATGGGTTCACTAATAAAAACCCAAATGACGAGATGTATCCATTGTACTAGATGTATAAGGTTTTCAACTGAAATTGCAGGAGTCCCAGAGCTAGGAGCTATTGGTCGAGGTGAAAATATGGAAATTACAACTTATTTAGAACATTCAATGGAATCTGAGTTATCGGCAAACGTGATTGATCTTTGCCCCGTGGGAGCTTTAACATCTAAACCTTATGCATTTAAAGCGAGACCATGGGAATTAAAAAAAACAGAAAGCATCGACGTAATGGATGCGGTTGCCTCAAATATCAGAGTCGATAGTTATGGCTGGGAAGTTAAAAGAATTTTACCCAGATTAAATAATAATATTAACGAAGAATGGATTTCAGATAAAACTCGCTATGCTTGCGATGGATTATTAAAACAGAGATTAGACAAACCTTATAAAAGGGAGAACGGAAAATTAACGGAATGTACCTGGGATGAAGCTATAGATTTAATTTCTTCTAAAATTAAAGAAACAAATCCAAAAACTATTGCAGGCCATATAGGAGATATGGCAAGCATGGAAACGATAAACTCCTTCAAAAACTTGTTAAATTCAATCGGAGCAAATAATTATGAATTTAGAGAAAAACCTTTTTATATAAATCCCAAAAATAAAATAAATTATATATTTAATTCTTCAATAAACGGAATAGAAAAGTGTGATTTATTGTTACTTGTGGGAGCAAACCCTCGTCATGAGGCAACAATGCTTAATGCTAGAATTAGAAAATCTTTTGTAAATAAAAAATTACCAATATATTCAATAGGCGATTCAGGTAATTTAACCTACGATTACAAAATTATTGGAGAAAAAACTGAAGATATTAAAAAATTAATTGAAGGTGAAAACGAAATAAGCAGAAAAATTTTAAACGCAAAATATCCAATAGTAATAATTGGAGAGTCAGCTTTAGAACTAAAATCAGGTGAATTTATTTTAGAAGGCATAAAAGATTTTCTTTTTAAAAATAATTTTATAACTGAGCAATGGAATGCGTTTAATATTCTCATACAAAATGCATCCACTGTTGGTGCAATTGATTTAAATTTTTTGGATATTGATAAAAAAAATAACTTTAATTTTTTTGATAAATTAAATAAAAATCAGTTTGATTTATTATATTTGGTTGGTTCAGATAACTTAGATTTTGTTAAGAAAAATGAGTTTATCGTTTATCAAGGCAGTCATGGTGATCGAATGACTCAGATTGCGGATGTAATTATACCAAGTCCAGCTTATACCGAACAAGATGGGTTATTTATAAATTTAGAAGGAAGATTGCAGCAATGTATAAAAGCTACGTATCCTCCTGGTAATTCCTTAGAAGATTGGAAAGTTTTTAATTTATTAAATAAGCGCTTAACAAATAAAGAATTATTTAAAAATTTTCATCAACTAAGACAAGAGACTTTAAAACAAGTTAAAAATCATTCTGATTTTAATTTATTACCCAAAACTAAAATAAAAGAATTACAGCAAAAATCGGGTGAATTTAAATATCCTTTTTTAGGTTCACTTAGATCTGCAGATCAAAGGGTTTCATATATAGATGAATTTATAACAATTAAAGAAGTGGATTATTATTTTAGTAATTCAATTGCGCGAGCTTCAAAAACTATGAGCAATTGTAGGGCTGAAAGATCAAAAAGTTTCAAAAACAAAACAGGTAGTTAACATGGAATTATTTAGTATTTTATATAATGAAGTTTATAAAATTTTATTATTACTAATACCCGTATTAGTATCCGTAGCGTTGATTGTTTGGTTTGAGAGAAGGGTCTGGGGCTTTGTACAAAAAAGAAGAGGCCCAAATGTTGTAGGACCTTTTGGAATATTTCAAACATTAGCTGATGCTTTAAAATATATTTTTAAAGAAATTGTAATTCCAGCTAGCGCAGATAAAATTGTTTTCATTCTTGCTCCAATTGTAACAATGACCTTAGCTTTAGTTGCGTGGGCAGTGATACCATTCAGTGAAAAAATGATTATTTCCGATATCAATGTTGGAATACTATATGTTTTTGCTATTTCTTCTTTGGGTGTTTACGGAATCATATTGGGTGGTTGGGCTTCGAATTCTAAATATCCTTTTTTAGGTTCACTTAGATCTGCAGCTCAAATGATTTCATATGAAGTCTCAATTGGTATAATCATTATAAACGTGCTGTTATGCGTTGGTTCTTTAAATCTAAAAGATATTGTTTTAGCTCAAGAAAAATTGTGGTTTGTAATTCCTTTATTTCCAATGTTTGTAATTTATTTTATATCTGCCCTGGCAGAAACAAACCGAACACCTTTTGATTTGCCAGAGGCAGAATCAGAACTGGTTGCTGGTTATCAAACAGAATATTCTGGAATGATGTATGCGATGTTTTGGCTTGGAGAATATGCAAATATTTTATTAATGTGCGCTCTGGGATCAATTCTCTTCTTGGGAGGATGGTTATCTCCTGTCGATATCTATCCCTTTAATATTATTCCGGGTCCATTCTGGATGATCTTCAAGATTTTATTATTATTTTTTATATTCGCAATTATTAAAGCAGTAGTTCCTAGATACAGATATGACCAGTTAATGAGATTAGGCTGGAAGGTTTTTTTACCTTTTTCTCTAATTTATGTAGTTTTGACGGCAAGTTTTTTAATTTATTTTGATTTACTTCCAAACAAATGAATTTAAATGCAACTAAATAGAATTTTTAAAATTATATTTTTATCGGAATTTGTTAAAGCAATAATTATTGCTATTAGAGAAATTTTTAGGAAAAAAAAGACACTAAACTATCCTTTTGAAAAAGGAAAAATTAGTTCAAGGTTTAGAGGAGAACATGCTTTAAGAAGATATCCCAATGGCGAAGAAAGATGTATTGCCTGTAAATTATGCGAAGCGGTATGTCCGGCTCAAGCGATAACGATCGAGTCGGAAGAAAGATCAGATGGCAGTAGAAAAACAACAAGATATGACATTGATATGATCAAATGTATTTATTGTGGACTGTGTGAAGAGTCTTGCCCGGTGGATTCAATTGTTCAAGGTCCAAATTTTGAATTTGCAACAGAAACTAGAGAAGAACTTTATTATAACAAAGAAAAATTGTTAGAGAATGGGGACAGATGGGAGTCGGTTTTAGCAGAAAACATTAAAATTGACAGGCCTTACAGGTAGGTAATTAATTAATGATAGCACACGCGATATTTTTTTATTTTTTTTCTATAATTGCAATTTTATCTGCAATTATGGTGATTGTTTCAAGAAACACCGTACATTCTGTACTTTTTTTGATTTTGGATTTCATTTCAATCTCCTGTCTTTTCATAATGATTGGAGCAGAATTTTTAGGAATGATGATGCTTATTGTATACGTAGGAGCTGTAGCGGTTTTATTTGTATTTGTTGTAATGTTAATGAATGTAAGCGAACAAAAGCTATCTTGGTTTAGAGGTTCAAAAAAATCCACTCACATCCCAATAGGACTTATTGTAGGGTTTGTAATTTTATTAGAGCTCATTGTTATTACAGGGGGATGGAAATACAAAGATACCTTTTCAGAAACGAAATTTTTGACCTTTGACAAAGATTTTACAAATACTCACTTAATAGGAAACGTCATGTACACAGAATATATACATTTATTTCAAATTTCCGGAATAATTTTATTACTCTCGATGGTTGGAGCAATAGTTTTAACTTATAGAAAGAGAGAGGGCATTAAGAAGCAAGATTACTTTAGACAGGTGTCTAGAGAATACGAAGATTCTGTAAAATTAGTTGAAGTTGAATTTAATAAAGGAGTTAAATTAGATGATTGAAATTGGCTTAGGACATTATCTTACTCTGGGAGCTATAATTTTTTCACTAGGCACAATAGGAATCTTTCTAAATAGAAAAAATATTATTGTTATTTTGATGTCTATTGAGTTGATGCTATTGGCAGTTAATATAAATCTTGTTTCATTCTCTATTTATCTCGAAGATATAGTTGGCCAAATATTTACTATGCTCATATTAACTGTGGCTGCCGCTGAAGCTGCTATAGGGTTAGCAATCATTGTTTCATACTACAGAAACAAAGGTTCAGTAAGAGTAGAAGAAATAAATGAAATGAAAGGTTAAATGCAATACGCAATTTTATTTTTACCATTACTTGGGGCAATTTTTGGATATTCAGCTAAGCACTTTGGTGATTTATTCTCACAATTAATTACAACCCTTTTTGTTTGTCTATCTGCAATTTTATCAATCATAGTTTTTTATAACGGTATTTTTCACGAAAACTATGGAAACTATCTAGTATTTCAATGGATTAGTTCTGGGGATTTCATAGTCAATTGGTCAATAAATATAGATCCTTTAAGCTCAATAATGCTGGTTATAGTTTCTTTAATTTCAGCTTTAGTTCACATTTACTCTATTGGATACATGAATCACGATCCTAATAAACCAAGGTTCATGTCCTATCTATCATTATTTACTTTTGCCATGATGACACTAGTAGTATCTGATAATTTTTTACAACTATTTTTTGGATGGGAAGGAGTTGGTTTGTCCTCATACCTTTTAATTGGATTCTGGTATAAAAAAGATTCAGCAAATAAAGCGGCAATAAAAGCTTTTATAGTTAATAGAGCGGGAGACTTTGGTTTTGTAATAGCTTTATTCTTGATATTTTTATTTTTCGGGACTTTAAACTACAATGAAGTTTTTCAGCTAGTTCCAATTTTTGCCGAAAAAGAAATTAATTTTTTAGGATTTGATGCAAATTTAATCACTTTAATTTGTTTATTTTTATTTATTGGCGCAATGGGAAAATCAGCTCAATTTTTTTTACATACTTGGCTGCCAGATGCTATGGAGGGACCAACGCCCGTATCTGCATTGATTCATGCGGCTACAATGGTTACTGCTGGAGTATTTTTAGTAGTGAGATGTTCTCCTATTTTTGAATACTCTCAATTTGCTTTAAATTTCGTAACCATAATAGGAATGATAACAGCATTTTTTGCTGCATCGGTCGCGATAGTTCAAAACGATATAAAAAGAATAATTGCATATTCAACGTGCAGTCAATTAGGATACATGTTTTTTGCTGCAGGCGTTGGCGCGTATCATGTAGCAATATTTCATTTGTTCACTCATGCTTTTTTTAAAGCACTATTATTTTTGGGCTCTGGCTCGGTCATACATTCTTTGAATGATGAACAGGATATAAGAAATATGGGAGGGCTATGGAAAAAAATGCCATATACGTGGATTTCTATGATTGTAGGAACTTTAGCTCTTACAGGATTTCCTTTTTTATCTGGTTACTATTCAAAGGATGCAATTATTGAATTTGCCTATTTAAGCGGAACAAACGTCGGTTATTTTGCAACCATGGTAGGAATAGCTACAGCTTTCTTAACAGCGGTTTATTCTTGGAGACTAATATTTAAAACTTTTCATGGAAAATTTAATAACAAAAAATTATCTAAGTCAGACATCCATGATTCTGGGTTAGTCATAATTTTACCTTTGACCGCTTTAGCTTTAGGAGCAATATTCTCAGGTTTTCTATTTAAAGATTTTTTAATTGGTCACCATTCTATGGATTTTTGGAAAAATTCAATCTTTTTGTTAGAAGAAATAGAACACCTGGATGTACCTATCTGGTTATTATATATAACGCCTATTATAGTAACTCTGTCTATTCCTCTGGCTTATTATCTGTATATCAAAAATACCAAAGTGTTAGAAAAAATAAAACTTAAGAACAAGTTGCTTTATGAATTTCTATTAAACAAATGGTACTTTGATGAAATTTATGAATTAATTTTTGTTAAACCAATAAAATCTATTGGATCGTTCCTTTGGAAGGCAGGAGATGAAAAAACTATTGATCGTTTTGGTCCAGATGGTATTTCAAAAATTGTTAAAGCAATTTCAAACAAAGCTGTAAAATTACAAAGCGGATATATTTTTGATTATGCCTTTGTGATGTTGATTGGTTTATCTTTATTATTAACTTTTTTTATTATTTATAAATGAATTTTCCAATATTATCTTCGATTACTTTTTTGCCGTTAATAGGAGCGTTTTTTATATTTTTAACAAGAAGTGAGAAAAACCAGAGTGACAAAAATTCGATATATCTATCTCTTTTTACTAGTTTTACGAATTTTTTTCTCGTTTTATTTTTATGGTATTCATTTGATCCCACAACGTATGATTTTCAATTTGTTGAAGAAACTACTTGGATTAGCGGTTTTATAAAATTTAAATTTGGAATAGATGGTATTTCAATTTTATTTATTCTCTTAACAGCTTTTATTACACCCATTTGTATTATTTCCTGCATCAATAGTATTAAATCAAGGTTAAAAGAATTTTTAATAGCAATTCTTGTTTTAGAAACTTTTATGATTGGAGTATTTTGCTCCCTTGATCTTGTAATTTTTTATCTTTTTTTTGAGGCAGGCTTAATCCCTATGTTTTTAATTATTGGTATCTGGGGAGGAGCTAGAAAAGTTTATTCAGCATTTAAATTCTTTTTATTTACTCTTTTAGGTTCTGTTTTGATGCTCGTTGCTATAATTGCCATATATTGGATAACAGGCACAACAGATGTAGTGGATATTTACGAGATTAAAATTCCAAAAGAATTTCAATATTTATTATGGTTAGCGTTTTTTAGTTCTTTCGCTGTAAAATTGCCGATGTGGCCCGTTCATACTTGGTTGCCTGATGCACACGTTGAAGCACCCACTGCAGGCTCAGTTATATTAGCTGCCATTTTACTTAAGATGGGTGGATATGGTTTTTTACGATTTTCTCTTGGAATGTTTCCATTAGCTTCGGAATACTTTGTTCCATTAATTTTTGCTCTAAGTGTGATAGCGATAATTTACACCTCTTTAGTTGCTTTGATGCAAGATGATATGAAGAAATTAATTGCGTATTCATCTGTTGCGCACATGGGATTTGTTACAATGGGTATATTTACCTTTAACAAACAGGGAATTGAAGGCAGCATGATACAAATGCTAAGTCATGGATTAATTTCGGCTGCTTTATTTTTATGTGTTGGCGTTCTTTATGACAGAACCCACTCAAGATTAATAAAATCTTATGGTGGTTTAGTTCATATTTTACCAAAGTATTCCTTCGTTTTTATGATTTTTGCCCTTGGAACTCTAGGATTGCCCGGGACCAGTGGTTTCGTAGGTGAATTTTTAGTTTTAGTAGGAACTTTTAAAGTGAATTTCTTAGTTGCTATCATAGGTAGTTTAGGAGTTATTTTGTCGGCTGCCTATATGCTTTGGTTATATAAAAGAGTTATATTTGGTAAATTGGAAAAAGTTGAATTGAAAAAAATCAAGGATATCAATTTATCGGAGTCTGGAATTTTATTTGTTCTTGCTGCACTAGTAATATTTTTTGGTTTTTATCCGGATCCATTTTTAGAAACTATGAGGGTTTCTGTAGACAATCTTATTAATAATTATAATTTAGAAATTAACAGGAGCATCGCTCTGAAATAAAAATATATGATATTAATTAAATATCTAGTACCAGAAGTTTTTTTGTCTTTGTCTATTTTTTCCTTATTAATGATAGGCGTATTTGTAAAAAATAGTTTCAATTTAATTTATAAGCTATCCATATTTTTGATTTTTTTGCTCATCTTGATAATTTTAAATACTGATGGCGAAACTATTAAAATATTTGAAGAAAGTTTTGTGTCCGATCATTTCTCTTTATTTGCTAAACTATTAATTTTAATATCTTCCTTTTTTATCCTAATTATTTCGAAGCAATATATTGTAGACATAAAAAATAATAAATTTGAATATCCAATAATTGTACTTTTATCTATTCTAGGAATGTTTTTTATGGTTAGCAGCAACGATCTAATTCTATTTTATTTGGGATTAGAACTACAATCTTTGTCATTATACATTCTGGCATCCATGGATAGAGATAATTTAAAATCTTCAGAAGCCGGCATAAAATATTTTGTTTTAAGTGCACTTTCATCTGGTCTTTTGCTTTATGGATGCTCACTATTGTATGGATTTACAGGATCGACCAATTTTGAAGTTATCGCATCCAACACTGCCGATTCTACAATTGGTATTATTTTTGCGATGGTATTTATACTTGTTGGATTAGCGTTTAAAGTTTCAGCCGTTCCATTTCATATGTGGACACCAGATGTTTATGAGGGTTCGCCTACATCAGTAACCAGTTTTTTTTCTGTTGTTCCCAAAATTGCCGGTATCGTAATATTTATAAGATTTATGTATTTACCTTTTCAAGAAATTTTAGATCAGTGGAGATATATTTTAGTATTTATATCGATTGCCTCTATGATTTTAGGAGCTGTTGCTGCCATTGGACAAAATAATATAAAAAGACTTATCGCTTACAGCTCTATCGGTCACATAGGTTATGCCATTGCAGGCATGACTCCAGGTACAGAAAATGGATTCAAAAGTACTTTAATTTATATTTCAATTTATGCCGTCATGAACATAGGAGCTTTTGCTTGTATTTTTTTAATGAAGAGAAATGGAAAATATATTGAAGATATCCAAGAGCTTTCTGGAGCTTCAAGAAATCATCCGTTAATGTCTTTGTCATTATTAATAATACTATTTTCTTTAGCGGGCATCCCACCTATGGCAGGTTTCTTTGCAAAATTTTATGTTTTTATGGCTGTAGTTGAAAGCGGAATGTTTACTTTAGCAGCAATTGGTTTGGTTACCACAGTTGTGTCTGCTTTTTATTATATTAGAATTATAAAAATTATGTACTTTGATGATCCTAAAAAACCATTTGAACAATTAAAAGATTTTGGAATTTACGGATCCTTAATAGTTAGCTGTATCTTTTTAATTTCATTCTTTTTATATCCGTCTATTTTAAATGAAATTATTTCAAATATTAGTATTTTTTAATGAAACTAAAGCTGATTAAATTTAATTGTGTAAAAAGCACAAATGACCAGGCAATTAAAATAATTAGATCTAAAAAAAACAAACAAGGGATTATTATTTCAAACTCGCAAACTAATGGAAAAGGAACGATGGGAAAAAAATGGATTTCACGAAAAGGCAATTTTTTTGTTTCTATATTCTTTGAACTAAAAAAAACATTGCCAGATTTTAAAGAATTTTCTTTAATTAACCCTCTAATTATTAAGAAAATATTAAACGAGTATTCTACATTTAAAGTTAAAATTAAATGGCCCAATGATTTACTTATAAGAAGTAAAAAAGTTTGTGGAATTCTTCAAGAATTAATTCAATTTGAAAAAAGAAATTTTTTAATAATTGGCATTGGAATTAATACATTGCACTGTCCAATAAGTAAGACTTTTGAAGCCACATCCTTGCTTGAATGCTCTAATAAATTGATTGATAATTCTGAAATTTTAAATAATTTGAAAAAAAATTATGAAACCATTTTTTGTAATTATAAATTTAATAAAAAATTATTAAAGAAAATTTTATAATGAGATTGACATGAATTATCTAATTGGCGACATTGGAAATACAAGTTTAAAAATTTGTAAAATAAATAATAAATTTAGGATAGTAAAAACTTTTCTCTTTAGAACCAAGAGTGTTTATTTAGAAAAAAACTTAAAAAAAAAAATCAATCAGCTTGCCAAAAATAACACCTGTAATAAAATTTTGTTTTCTAGCGTTGTTCCACATATTTATAGAAAAATTGATAAAATATTCAGAAAAAAAAATTTTAAGATTTTTGAGATAAAGAAGTTTAACTTGAATAAACTCTTAAAATTCAGAGTTAAAAGATATTCTCAATTAGGTTCTGACAGAATAGCCAATGCAATTGGAGCCTATTATAAATTTAAAACAAATTGTATTGTAATCGATTTTGGTACCGCAACCACTTTTGACGTTATAAAAAAACCTGGCATGTATGATGGTGGCGTTATAACTCCAGGAATAGCATTATCTATTGAAAATTTATTTTCATCTACAGCTTTGCTACCAACTTTTAAATTAAAAAAATATCCAACAAATTATGGAAAAAATACAAAAGAAGCTTTAAATTCAGGTTTTTTTTGGGGATATCAAGGATTGATTAACAATATCGTTAAAAAAATTATAAAAAAAAATAATAAAAATTTTAAAATTATATTAACTGGAGGATATTCAAATTTTTTTAAGGACAAGATATTTAAACAGGCTACTATTGAGAAGGATATAACTATACAAGGAATTCTTAAGGTTTATAGAAAGTTTTTAATATGAGTAAAGAAGAACTAATTTTTTGTCCATTAGGAGGCTCCGGAGAAATCGGAATGAATATGAATTTATTTGCCTACGGTAATGAAACAAATCAAAAATGGATTATCGTTGATATGGGAGTTACTTTTGCAGACGACTCAATTCCAGGTGTTGACCTAATATATCCTGATCCGGGTTTTATAATTGACAAAAAAGATGATCTTCTTGGCATAGTGTTAACTCACGCTCATGAAGATCATATCGGAGCTATCTCGCATATCTGGCCAGATTTAAAATGTAATATTTATGCAACCCCATTTACTGCAGTTTTGATAAAAGAAAAATTTAAGGAAAAAAAAATTGATATAACAAAAAAATTAAAAATTGTTGAGTTGAATGGCAGCATCAAACTTGGTTCGTTTAATATTGAATTTGTTACTTTGACTCACTCTATTTTAGAACCAAATGGTTTAAGTATTAAAACCCCAGTGGGAACCATACTTCATACGGGAGACTGGAAAGTTGACCCCAATCCTTTAATTGGAGAGAAGGTTAATGAAAAGAAACTCAAAGAAATTGGAAATGAAAAAGTTTTAGCCATGATTTGTGATTCAACGAATGTTTTTAATCTAGGTAGAGCCGGTTCAGAATCCGATGTTAGAGACAGTCTCTTAAAGATAATGTCTTTAAAATCCAAACGTATTGTAGTTACTTCATTCGCATCAAATGTAGCAAGAATGGAAAGTATTTTTTATTGTGCAGAAAAAATAAATCGTGAAATTTCTTTAGTTGGCCGTTCGATGAATCGAATTTTCAAAGCTGCAAGACAGTGCGGATATTTAAAGAATATAAAGGATCCGATTGACCCTAGAGAGGCTAAGAAATTTCCTAGGGAAAAGATTGTCTACCTATGTACCGGTTCTCAAGGAGAACCAATGGGAGCAATGAAAAGAATAATAAAAGGCATTC
>JAGFWA010000001.1 GCA_017640245.1 Pelagibacteraceae bacterium | reverse complement strand
GGATCTCCTTTACATTTTGTCTGGAATAAATGTAAGCTTGAAACAGTGTCTTATGGACACGGTATTACAACGACTCCTTTACAAGCGGCCACAGCATATGCATCTATTTTAAATGGCGGATTTATTATTAATCCTACATTGATTAAAGACAAAAATTCAAATTTGAATAAAACAAGAATCATTACATTTGAGACAAGTAAAAAAATCAATTCAATTTTAAGGGCTGTTGTGACCAGTGATAAAGGAACAGCCACTTTGGCTGAAGTAGATGGATATTATGTTGCTGGCAAAACTGGTACAGCAAAAAAAAATATTGACGGACAATATACTAATAAAAAATTGACATCATTTATCTCAGTTTTTCCGTCAGTAAGTCCGAAATATATTTTATTGGTTTTAATAGATGAACCGCACTCTGCTCCTCAAATTGTTTATAATTATAAAGGAAAAAAGATATCGGGAATTCGCAGAAATGACTCTGGTTGGAATTCTGTCTACACAGTTGGCAAAATTATAAAAAAAATTGGTCCTATTTTAGCCATAAATAAAAACGATTTTTATAACAACCATGTTGTTAAAAAATCTGATTAATAACTTAAGCCCCGATGTTGGCAAACTAAAAATTAGGGGGTTATCATTAGATAGCAGAAACGTAAAAAAAGGTGATTTATTTATTTCTATTAAGGGTAACAAATTTAACGCCAACAATTATATAGAAGAGGCAATTTCCAAAGGTGCCAAAGCTGTAATTTATTCAGGTTCTGTAAAAAAAAAATATAAAAATATAATATTAATAAAAGTTAAAGATACTAGAAAAAAATTAGCTGAACTTTCTACCAAGTATTATAAAAACAAACCGAAAAACATAGTTGCTGTAACGGGCACAAATGGAAAAACATCTGTATCAGATTTTTTTTATCAGATTTTTTTATTGGAAAAAAAAAAGGTTGGTGCGTTAGGAACACTTGGTTTTAAAAAAAATAAGTCTTTAAAAAAAAGAGAACTTACAACCTTGGATTCATTAAACCTAAATAGAGATTTAAACGAAATGAAGAAAACCGGTATAGACAACGCTATAATTGAAGCGTCAAGTCACGGATTACATCAAAGTAGATTAAATTTTTTAAATATAAAAACTGGAATTTTTACAAATTTAAGTCATGACCACCTAGACTACCATAAAAGCATGAAGAACTATCTTAATTCAAAATTAATACTATTTAAAAATATTTTGAAAAAAAGATCTACGATAATTACTGATTCTGATATTAAGCAGTACGGTACACTTAAAAACATACAGAAAAAAAAGAAATTAAAAATTTATACCATTGGACATAGAGGTAATCTTTTTAAAGTTTTGAATCACAAAATTTTCAAAAACTTTCAATTATTAGAAATTAAATATAATAAAAAAATTTATCATTTAAAAATTAATTTATATGGTTCTATTCAAATAAAAAATTTATTAATGGCTATTTTGGCCTGCAAAACTTGTGGTTTAAATATTAAAAATATTTTTAAAAAAATTAACAAAATTCATAGTGTAGATGGAAGATTAGAATTAATAAGAAATTTGCCCAACAAATCAAAAATATTTTTAGATTATGCCCATACACCGGACGCATTAAAAAATGCTATCTTGTCTTTACAAGAACATTTTCGCAAAAAAATTACTATTATTTTTGGCTGTGGAGGAGAAAGAGATAAAGGAAAAAGAAGATTAATGGGAAAAATTACAAAAAATCTTTGTAATAAAATATATGTGACCGATGATAATCCAAGAAATGAAAATCCAAAAAAAATAAGAAATGATATAATCAAAGGCCTTAGGGGTTTTGAAGTTAATGAAGTACCAAATAGGAAAAAAGCAATTCATACTGCTCTAAAAAACTCAGATCCATATGAAATAATTTTAATTGCTGGAAAAGGGCATGAAGCCTATCAAGACTTAGGTAAAAGAAAAATTTTTTTAAGTGATAAAAAAATTGTAAAAAATTTTAATATCCACAACTCTTTTGATAAGAAAAAAAATAATCTTCAATATAATGGAGCAATTTTAAAAAAAGTTCTAAAAGATAAAAAAAAATATTTTTTCAACAATGTTTCAATCAATTCTAAAAAAATTAAAAGTAATAATTTATTTGTTGCAATTAAAGGAAAGAAAAATGATGGTCATAACTTTTTAAACGAAGCAATAAAAGGTGGTGCAAGTTATTGTGTGATATCTAAAAAAATTAAAAAAAAATCAAATTTTATTAAAGTGAAAAATACTATGAAGTTTTTAAAAATTTTAGCTCAAAATAAACGCGATCTATCTTCAGCCAAATTTATAGCTGTTACAGGAAGTTCCGGAAAAACAACTGTAAAAACTATGTTAGGAAATTTACTGAAAAAATATTCGAATAGTTATTTTTCACCACAGTCATACAACAATCAGTACGGAGTTCCTTTGAGTATTTGCAACATTGCGCCTCAGGATGATTTTGGAGTTTTTGAAATTGGAATGAGTAAATTTAAAGAAATCTTTAATCTTTCGTCATTAGTTAAACCAGATATAGCAATAATAACTAATATTTCTGAAGCTCATTTAGAAAATTTTAAAAATATTCGAGATATAGCTAAGGCAAAAAGTGAAATTATTTATAACATCCAAAGAGGAGGAGTCGTTATTTTAAATAGGGATGATAAATTTTTTCATTATTTTAAAAAAATTGCTGAAAAAAACAATATAAAAATAAAATCCTTTGGTTATTCAAAACAAGCGCATGTTAGATTTATAAATATTAAAAAAAATAGAGGATATTTATTATTAAAATTATCTGTCAATAATAAAAATATTTTACTTAAAATTAATAATATTAACCGCAACTATATAATGAATATACTTTGCTGCGTAGCTGTTTTAAGCGAACTAAATCTAAATCTAAAAAAAATAAATAATTTTTTTAAAACTTTAAACTTTCTAGAGGGCAGAGGAAAAATTAACAAAGTGAATAAATTTTATAAAAAGTTTTTTTTAATTGATGAAAGTTACAATGCAAATCCTTTGTCAGTAAGATCTGCAATAGAAAATTTTTCAAATCTTCAAAAGAAAGGGAAAAGAAAATACTTTCTTTTTGGGGATATGTTGGAATTAGGCAGAAATTCATACATTTACCACAAAAAAATCTCAAAATTTATAAACAATAGTGATATTGATAAAACATTTGTTTACGGAGACAAAGCAACTGAAACATATAAACTTTTGAGAAAAAGTAAAAGAGGAGCAATAGTTAAGAATTTTAAATCCTTCGATAATAGAATTTCTCAAATTTTAAAAAATGGCGATTTTTTAATGATCAAAGGTTCTAATGCTATGAAATTACATGAAATATCAAAAAGATTTTTAAGGAGTAATTAAAATGCTTTATAGTTTTTTAACTTCCTTGGTTGATACCTTTTCTTTTTTAAATGTGTTTAAATACATTACATTTAGGATTGGATTATCAGTTGTCACATCTTTAACCATTGTTTTTTTAATTGGGAATCCGTTAATAAAATATTTTTCAAAAAAACAAATAACCGGGCCAATTAGGCAAGATGGACCCATTGATCATATTATAAAAAAAACGGGAACACCTACCATGGGAGGGTTAATGATCTTAATTGGAATTATTGTTTCCACTCTCATGTGGGCGGACTTAAAAAATATTTACATATGGATAGTACTTTTTGTCTGTACCAGCCTTGGGTTGCTAGGTTTTGCAGACGATTATTTAAAAATTAAATTTAAAAATTCTTCTGGAATTAATGCTAAATTAAAACTTTTTGGACAATTATTAATTGCTTTAGTTGCTATTTTAATTTTAATTTATTTTTCTGATCACGAAAATATCCTAAATTTATACTTTCCTTTTTTTAAAAATCTTGTTTTACAGATGGGCTTGTTTTTTATTCCGTTTGGCATTTTTATAATAATTGGATCATCTAACGCAGTAAATTTAACTGATGGACTGGATGGCTTGGCTACTGTACCGGTAATGTTGGTTGCATTATCCTTTAGTTTAATTTGTTATGTAGTTGGAAATACAATTTTTTCTGACTATCTCCAAATTCAATACATATCTAATGTTGGTGAGCTATCAATTTTCTGTGGTTCTATTGTTGGCTCATGTCTAGGTTTTTTATGGTACAACGCACCGCCGGCTAAAATATTTATGGGCGATACAGGATCTTTATCTTTAGGCGGTTCTCTTGCGTCAGTAGCAATTATAGCAAAACATGAAATCGTTCTTGCAATTGTTGGAGGACTGTTTGTTTTAGAAACGGCGTCAGTAATTATTCAGGTAATTTCTTTTAAACTTACAGGAAAAAGAGTTTTTAAAATGGCTCCAATTCACCACCATTTTGAAAAAAAAGGATGGTCAGAATCTACCGTCGTTATTAGATTTTGGATTATATCAATAATTCTAGCATTGATTGGTCTTGCTACTTTAAAACTTAGATAAAATGCTGTCACAAAATATTTTAAAAAGTAAAAATTTTTTAATTTATGGACTTGGTTTAACAGGCCGGTCAGTTTGTCAATTTTTAAAAAAATCTAGAACCAAAAATATTTTTTTATGGGATGACAACCGTAATTTACGGAAAAAATTTAAAATAAAGGAAAACTCCAGAATATTAAAAAAAAAAATTAATGAAGCTGATTTTATCATACTTAGTCCAGGGATTAGTTTAAGGAAATCTAAATATAAAAAAACTCTTCTTAAAAACCAAAACAAAGTTATTACAGATATAGACTTATTTTTTTTAACAAAGAAATTTTTTAAATCTATAATTGTTACGGGAACCAATGGAAAATCCACAACTTGCAGCATCATTAAAAGAGTTTTGGAAAGTTCGGGTCATAACATAGTTGCAGTAGGAAATATTGGCAAGCCTATCTTAGATTACAATTTTCAAAGAAATACTATAGCAGTTATTGAAATGTCTTCATTTCAACTGGAATATTCAAAATATCTAAGACCAAACTATGCAATTTTGTTAAATATATCCAAAGACCATCTAGACTGGCATGGAACAATGAAGAATTACATTAACGCTAAATTTAAAATTTTTTCATACCAGAACACAAATGATTTTGCATATGTTTTTGACGATCAAAGAATTGTTAATCTTTACAAAAGAAGAAAATTTAAAGCATCGCTGCTTGTTGTTAAAAAAAATATTAAGAAATTTATAAAGAACAAAATTAAAAATAATTATTTAAAATCAAGCAATAATGTAGAAAATTTATCATTCATCTATCTCTTGATGAAAAAATTTAAGATTGCTGATAAGTTTTTTTTTTCATCACTGAAGAAGTTTAAGGGTTTACCACATAGACAGGAAGTATTTTTAAAAAAAAATAAAATATCATTTATAAATGATTCTAAAGCGACTAGTTTCGAAGCCTCTAAAAGCTGTTTAACAAATTACAAAAACATAATATGGATTCTTGGAGGACTTAAAAAAGATGGAGATAGATTTTTTTTAAATCGTATAAAGAAAAATATCATTAAGGCTTTCATAATTGGAAAAGACAGGAGTTTTTTTAAGAAACAATTAAGGGGAAAGATCGATTATAAAGAAACATTAAATTTAAAAAATACGGTAAAACATATTTATCAAGAATTAAAATTTATTAATCTTCAAAAAAAGAAAGAAAGAATTTTTATTATTTTTAGTCCGGCAAGCGCTTCCTATGATCAGTTCAATAATTTTGAAGAAAGAGGAAATCAGTTTAAAAAATTAATTATAAATTATGCAAGAAAGTATTTCTGAAAAATCAAAATTTAGTTTTTTTAAAATTAAAAACTATTGGAGAAATGTAGACAAGCAAATCTTAGTGAGTTTTTTTTTATTATTTATTCTTGGATCTTTTTTTTCTTTCTCTTCCACATCTTTTTTGGCCGATGAAAGATTAAGTAAAGAATATTATTTTTTTTTTCAAAAACACCTTTTATATGCAACTATTTCTTTCTCTATAATGATTTTTATATCAGCACTTAATACTGATTTAGTAAACAAAAGCCTGCTACCAATTTTTTTAATTTTTTTTGTAATATTAATGCTTGTACCTTTTGTTGGAGTTGAAATTAAAGGTGCAAAAAGATGGTTAAATTTTTTTAGCTTACGTTTTCAACCAATTGAATTTACCAAACCATTTTTTGTTCTGATTGTTGCACAAATTATTGGTTTAAAATGGATAAAAAATATGAATTTATCATATTTTATTTCTTTTATCTTATTATCAGCTATTGTTTTATTACTTATTCTACAACCAGATCTAGGACAATCTATTCTATTAATTTGTACTTGGATTTCTTTAATTTTTGTTTCAGGTGTAAACATTTTATTTCTTTTCTTACTTTTTATTTTTGTTATTTTTCTATTTCTCATTTTACTATACCTGGCTCCAGAAAAATTTAGTTATATTATTACGAGAATCACATCTTTCTTCGATCCAACCAAAACAGATAATTCTCAATCTCAAAAAGCTATTGAGGCTATTAAACAAGGAGGTCTTAAAGGGGAGGGCATGGGCGAAGGTATATTAAAGGAGAGTGTACCCGAAGCACACACCGATTATATCATTGCGGTTATAAGTGAAGAATTTGGTTCAATAGTTTCAATATTTGTTATTTCAATTTTTCTTTTTATTACATTCAGGATAGTTAAAAAAATTATAAATTCATCAAATAATCTTTATAAGCTTTCTCTTTGTGGTTTAAGTTCATTATTAGTTTTTCAAACCTTTATTCACGTTGGTGTTAATGCAAACTTGTTACCAACAACTGGAATGACACTTCCGTTTTTAAGTTATGGTGGTTCATCTTTATTATCCAGCGGAGTTCTTGCTGGAGTCATACTAAATTATACATCTTTGGGAGTAAAAAACTAAATGAGCCAAAACAATAAAAAAATTATTATAGCTACTGGAGGCACAGGGGGTCATATTTTTCCCTCACTTAGTTTGGCAGATTTTTTAAAAGAAGAATATGACATTGAAATCACTACGGATAGAAGAGGACTTAAATATTTGAAAAATCTTGACAATATTAATATTAAAATAATTAATTCAAATACAATTTTTAATAAAAATATACTCAAAATTTTTACTGCAGTTGTAAATATTATTTTTTCTACAATTTATTCTTTTGCCATGATTATCAAACTAAAACCTAAAATAGTCATTGGTATGGGCGGGTACTCATCTTTTCCAGTTTGTTTGGCCGCTTGTTTTCTTAGAGTGCCAGTACTAATTTATGAAAATAATTTAATTTTAGGAAGAGCAAATAAATTTCTTCTGCCATTCGTAAAAAAAATATTAGTTTCCACTAATAGTATTAGCGGTATAGATTCTAAATATAAACACAAGGTTTTTTTTTCAGGCTATTTATTAAGGAGTCAAATTTTTAATTTAGAAAAAAATGATTTCGAATTAGATAAAAAAGAACTGTCAATTTTAATAATTGGAGGAAGTCAATCGGCTAAAATTTTTTCTGAGGTGCTACCAATTGTTATTAAAAATTGTTGTAAAAACAATATTAAATTTAAAATATATCAACAATGTTCAGATGTAGATAGAAATGAAATAAAAAAAACCTATACAAAACTCAATATAGATTTTAAATTATTTTCTTTTTCTGACGATTTATTTGAATATTATCAAAAAACAGACTTGGCGATCACGAGATCTGGAGCTTCGTCTATAGCCGAATTAATAAATTTAAGAATTCCGTTTGTCGCAATACCCTTGCCTTCTTCAACTGACAATCATCAATTTGAAAATGCATTTTATTTCAAAAACAAAGGATATTGTTTTTTGTTAGAGGAAAAATTTATTCATGATAAACTCTTTAAAATTCTTAAAGATTTAAATAAAGATAGGAAAAAATTGCTTTCATTAAAAAAAAAAATGAGCGAACATTCAGACAAAGATGCAATTTCAAAAATTCATAAATTAATTAAAACAACTTTAAATGTATAAAACTGCAATAGGATTAAACGAGAGAATTCATTTTATTGGAATCGGAGGCATAGGAATGAGTGGCCTAGCTCAAGTAATGAATACTTTAGGATTTAAAATTCAAGGTAGCGATATATCGAGAAGTAAAAATGTCGAAAGATGTAAAAAAATTGGTATCAAAATATTTTCTTCTCATAACAAAAAAAATATTAACAATTGCACAATTGTTGTTAAATCATCAGCCATTAAGAACAATAATCCAGAAATTATAGCGGCAAAAAAGAGAAAACTAACCATTTTGAAAAGAGGAGAAATGTTAGCGCACGTAGTTTCATTAAAAAAAAATATTGTAATCACAGGCTCTCATGGAAAAACTACTACCACATCTTTAATTTCAAAAATATTATCAGAGGCTAAATTAGATCCTACAATTATAAACGGAGGAGTAATTAATTCTTTAAATAGCAACGCAAGATTAGGCAAAAGCGATTGGGCGGTTTTAGAGGCGGATGAATCTGATGGCAGTTTCTTAAATTTGCCAATTAATTATTCAGTGGTAACAAATATTGACAAAGAGCATATTGATTTTTATAAAAATTTTAATAATTTAAAAAACTCTTTTATTAAATTTTTAAATAAAACTCCAGCTGCCGGAAAAGCATTTGTTTGCATAGATGACTATCAGTTGAAAAAAATAATTCCAAAAATTAATAAGAAAAACTTTTTAACTTATGGATTTTCTACACGAGCAAATTTTCAAGTTTTTAATGCAATTTATAAAAAAAATTATTCAATCTTTGACCTAAGGATATCACTGCCAGGAGTAAAAAAAATTACTATAAAAAAAATAAAATTAAATTTAATTGGTTCACACAATGTTTTAAACTCAGCAGCCTCTATAGCTCTTTGTTTGCATATAGGAATCAGCATAAATGTTATAAAAACTTCATTGAAAAAATTTAGCGGCATTCAAAGGAGATTAACAAAAGTTTTTAAAATTAATGGAAGAGAATTTTTCGATGACTATGCTCACCATCCAACAGAAATTCAATCTGTATTAAAAAGCATTAAAATAACTTCTGATAAGAAAAGAAAGATAATTGCTGTTTTTCAACCACATAGATATTCAAGATTAAAATTATTAAAAAATGAATTTGCTTCATCCTTTAAAAATTCCGATTTAGTGATTTTGTCTCCAGTGTACTCTGCTGGAGAAAAAATTGACAAACAATATGACGAAATGAATTTTGCTAAATTAATATCCAGAAATTCTAAAGTTCAGGTAATAACGATTAAAAATGAGATCGATTTGAGAAAGTTTTTTATAAAAAATTTATTAAGTAACGAAATAGTAATATGTTTGGGGGCCGGATCTATTTCAAAATGGATAAGAGAGATGAATTTATAAAATGGACAATTTAGTTTATAAAAATGAAAAACTTTCAAAATATAGCTGGTTTGGCCTGGGAGGATTTGCAAAAATATTCTTTAAACCAAAATCTGCATTAGATCTTAAAAAATTTCTAGAAAAATATAATAAAAAAAATAAAAAAATTCATATTCTAGGAGCTGGTTCAAATACTCTTTTTCGAGATTCTGGTTTTAACGGAGTTATAATTAAACTTGGAGCCGGTTTTAATTACATCAAGTTATTAAATAATAACAAAATTGAAGTAGGAGCAGCTACTTTGGATAAAAAACTTTCTGATTTTGCTAAACAAAAATCCATAACAGGATTTGAATTTTTGTCCTGTATACCAGGCAGTATTGGTGGTGCAATAACAATGAATAGTGGCTGTTATGACTACGATATATCTCAAATTTTTTTTTCACTAAAAGGTATAAATTTTAGCGGAAATTTAAAATCATTTAATAAAGACGATGTAAAATTTTTTTACAGAGGAAATAATTTACCAAAGGATTTAATAATTTTAAGCGCAGTATTTGAAGGGGGGGCATTAAATAAAAGAGAAATAGAAAGTAGACAAATGAAATTAATAAATCAAAAGAAAGAAAGTCAACCAAACAAAATTAAAACTTGTGGTAGCACATTTAAAAATCCTCAAGATAAAAAGGCATGGAAGCTTATAAGATCGTCAAATTGTTCAAATTTAAATATAGGAGGAGCTCGAATGTCATCACAACACAGTAACTTTTTTTTAAACAATGGTAGTGCCACCTCATCAGATATCGAAAATTTAATTGAAGAAGTTAGAAAAAAAGTGTTTTTAAAAACAGGTATAAATTTAGAGTTAGAAATAAAAATAATTGGAGAGAAATAAAATTGTCTAAAAAAATTCTTGTTATTTTAGGTGGCACTTCTAAAGAAAGAGAAGTGAGTTTGGAAACTGGAAAATCATGCATAAAGGCTTTAAAAAAAATAGGTTATCGTGTTAAAAAATTTGATCCAAAATTTTCATCTTTAAACGATATAAAGAAGCATAAAGCAGATGTAATATTTAATGCTCTTCATGGAAAAAATGGAGAAGATGGTCAGATTCAAAGTTTTTTCGAATATCTAGGAATACCCTATACTCATTCTGGCGTTTTATCTTCAATGATTGCAATGAATAAGTTTCTTTCCAAACAACTGTTTATTAAACATAGGATTAGAACGCCAAATTATTTTTTTTTAAGTGAAAGAGATTATTCTGACGCAAATTTAAAAAGTAAAATTAAAAAAAATAAACTTAAATTTCCTGTGGTTATAAAACCAAATGACGAAGGATCAAGCGTTGGAGTAAAAATATGTAAAACTTTAAGTTCATTAAAAAATCATTTTAATAAGCTGAAGAAAAAATATAAAAATTTAATATTTGAAACATTTATTCCGGGAAAGGAAATTCAGGTTGCTCTTATGGGTGGCAGGTCAATAGGAGCCATAGAATTAAGACCGAGGAGAGAATTTTATGATTATGATGCAAAATATAAAAAATCAGCCAAAACTTTACATATTATGCCTGCGGAAATTCCGAAAAATAAGTACAAAGAAGTGTTAAAAATTTCGGAAAAAATTAATAAAATCTTAAAATGCAAGGGCATTGTAAGATGCGACTTTAGGTTTTATAAAAATCAGTTTTATGCTTTAGAAGCAAATACTCAACCAGGAATGACTAGTTTGTCACTTGTTCCTGAGATAGCCAAATATTCCAAAATTTCATTTGTGAAATTGGTAAAATGGATGGTCAATGATTCTAGTTTGAATAGATGAAAAGAAAAAAAAGCTTTTTTTTATGGTTATTTTTACTAATTGTTCTTACCACCTATAACTTTGACTCAAAAGAAAACTTAGTCAGTTCTTTTTTCAAAATAAAAAAAATAGAAATTGAAGGTATTCAAAATTCAGATAGAAAAGAGATAGAAGAAAAATTTAATCCACTCAAAGAAAAAAATATAATTTTTACTAATCAAAAACAATTCAGAAAGTTAATCGACAACTTAGAACTAGTTAAAGAAATCAAAGTAAAAAAGATTTATCCAGATAAAATAAAAATAACTATAAAAGAGTTTAAAATAATTGGGATTTTTGTCGATGAAAAAAATCAAAAGGAATATATTTTGACGGATCATGGGAAAATTATAAATAACTACAATAAAAAACAGTTTAATGATTTACCGTTAGTATTTGGAGAAAATGCAGACAAAATTTTTTTTACTTTTTACCCATCCCTTGAAGCCGCTGGTTTTGAAATAGAATTAATAAAATATTTTAACTATTTTGATATTAAAAGATGGGATATTATTTTAAAGGATGGTAAATTAATCAAATTACCTTCTACAAATTATGAAAAATCACTTAAAAAATTTTTATCTATTTATGAAACAGAAAATTTTAAAAAATTCAGAGTTTTTGATTTTAGAGTTAATGGACAACTAATAATAAAATAGATGGAAGCCAACCAAGAAAAATTGATAGCAGAAATAGATGATAAACAAATTAAGTATGCAGTTTTTCGATTAAACAACAAATTGGACTGTGAGATTTTAAGTAAAAAAATATCTAACAATATAGAAATTCAAGCAGGAAAAATTTTAGATATTAAAAATGCTGGTAAACTTATAAGTAAAGATTTGGAAGAAATAGAAAAAGAAGTTGATAAAATTTTTAGGAAGATATCTGTCGTAATTAATCAAAAAGAAATTCTCTGTACAAATATAACTGGGTTTAAGCAACTTAACGGATCCAAAGTTGAAAAAAGTGATTTAGATTATATTTTAAACGAAGCTAAAAGTTCTGTTATGAAAAACCAAGAAAAAAATTCAGTATTACATATACTAAATTCAAATTTTATCTTGGATAAAACAAAACAAGAAAAAATTCCTTTAAATATATTTGGTGACCATCTAAGTTTGCACATGACATTTCTTTCTCTTCCGAAAAATAATTTAAAAAATATTAATGCTCTTTTTGATAACAGTGATTTAAAAGTTGATAGAATCATTAGCAAACCCCTTGTTTCTGGATTAGATTTACTAAATAAAAATAAAGATTTAAAAAATTTTGCAATAATTCATTTTGATAGCGAGTTGAGCAGCGTTTCTCTTTATGAAGACTCTTCTTTAACTTTTCTAAAAACTTTTCCCTTTGGAACAAATTCAATCTATAGGGATATTGCTCAGCTATGCTCATTAAAAAAAGATGAAATTAGATTAATATTTAATGAATTAAATTTTAACAATCTACAAAAAGAAAGAGTCAAACATCTAGATAAGAAATTTTTTATAAAATCAGATTTTACGAAGTTAAGCGTTAATCATTTAAAAAGCATTATTGATGCAAGAATAGAAGAAATGATAAATTATATTTTTAATAAAAATAAAAATTTAAATTATCTAGACAATAAAGTTCCGTTCATTTACGTTTTTTTTGAAGACAAATGTGTTTTCAATAATTTAGGAGATCTATTTAAAAATTCTTTAAATAATATAGAACAAAATAAGATTTTATCTAAATGGTTCCCGCTTGATGATTTTTCAGCTTTGTCAGGTGCAGCGGAATTAATTCTTAAAGGTTGGCATAAAGAGGCTATCCCATTTACCAATAAAAAAAAGTCAGTAATTTCGGGTTTTTTTTCACGTTTTTTTTAAAATCAATCCAGTAGTTTTTTGTAATATTAGTTGTTTTCAAGTTAAATTTTAATTTTTATATAAAAACATGAGATGTGGGATGAAAATCAAAAAACGGTTAAAAGCACAGTAAACTTTACTGGCATAGGTTTGCATTCAGGCAAAGAGATAAAATTAACCTTATTACCCGCTAAATCCGATACAGGCGTGATCTTTCAAAGAATTGATTTAGATAAAAATAACGAAATTATTGCAAACTTTAAAAATGTTTGTTCTGCAAGGCTTTGTACAAAAATTCAAAATAAATTTGGAGTAAATATTTCAACCGTAGAACATTTAATGGCAGCTTTTTATATTTGCGGCGTTGATAATGTGGTTGTAAATGTAGATGGTCAGGAAATTCCAGCAATGGACGGATCAGCAAAAGATTTCGTTCATGGAATCAAAGACTCTGGTTTAAAAATCTTAAATAAAAAAAGAGAATTTATAAAAATTACAAAAAAAATAGAGCTTAAGCAAAACGATAAATATATAAGTATCGAGCCGTCAGATAATTTTTTCACTGTAAAATTTACATTGGGTTATAAAAATTCATTAATAAAAACCCAGTCAAATAAAGCAAGCTTCCAAGAGAAAGACCTGGAAAATATTTATTCAGCAAGAACTTTTTGTTTATATGAAGATATTGAGAAAATTAAAGATCTTGGTCTTGCTAAAGGCGGATCATTGGAAAATGCAGTTGTGGTAAAAGGAAATGAAGTTTTTAATGGAAAAGGTCTTAGATCTAAAAATGAATTTGTAAATCATAAAATTTTAGATTTAGTCGGAGACTTTATGCTTGTCGGAAAGAGAGTTATCGGTTCGATAAATTGTATACGTGGCGGCCATTCGTTGACAAATGATTTTTTAAGACAAGTTTTGTCTGATAAAAATAATTTCACTACAATTAAAAATCAAAACTCTTCATTAAATATAAGGAAAATCTCCCCTGTTCAAAAAGGACTTGTTGTAAACGCTTAAGTTTTAACATCATTTTACGCTTTGTGTTTTTTTTGTTATTAATAGATACATGCGTAGAATTTTAATTTTAATTTTCTCTTTTTTATTATTAGCCTCGTGTTTAGGGCGCGATGCTATAAAAAAAAAAGAAGAAACTAAACTTCCACCCTTATCTAATGAAGTTGCAATCAGAGTATATAAAGAAGGTTTGGAAAATTTAAAAGCGGGAGATTATTTTTATGCATCAAAAAAATTTAGCGAAGCGGAAACTTTATTACCACAAACCGTATGGGCTGAAAAATCTGCTTTAATGGCAAGTTATTGTTTGTATGCAATAAATTTTTATGAAGAATCATTGTTAAATCTTGAAAGATTTATAAAAATGTATCCTGCAAGCAAACATTTAAGTTATGCTCATTATTTAATAGCTATAAGTTATTATGAGCAAATTCTGGATGAAAAAAAAGATATTGAACCTCTTATTTTATCAAAGAAACAAATAGAATTTTTTTTAGATACATTTCCCGAAACAGATTATGCGATTGACTTAAAATTTAAACTCGATCTTATTGTAAATCAATTGGCAGCAAAAGAATTATCAATTGCAAGATTTTATATTAAAAATGAAAAGTGGATTGCCGCTATTAATAGACTGAAGATAATAGTAGAGGATTACGAAGAAACTATATTTGTGGAGGAAGCCTTACACAGATTAGTTGAAATATATTATCGGATTGGATTAGAGAACGAAGCTAAAGCTGCAGCTGCATTATTAGGTTATAATTATAATTCAAGTGAATGGTATGCAAGATCATATAAGGTGCTAAACAAAGATTATAAGCCGCCAAAAATTACAAAGGGCAACGAAGAAGGAGGGCTTATAAGAAGAACAGTTAAAAAATTATTGTTTATCGATGACTGAAAAGAATAAAATTATAAAATTATATAAGGAAAAAATTCAAGAACTTTTAAAATTTAATAAAGCTTATTTCGAAAAAGATAATCCTATTATTTCAGATTTTGAATTTGATGAACTAAAAAAGGAGTTATTTCAACTAGTTAAAAAATATCCATTTCTAAAAAAAATTAAAAACCTAGACGGTTT
The DNA here is from genome assembly GCA_017640245.1 of Pelagibacteraceae bacterium. Taxonomy (GTDB): domain Bacteria; phylum Pseudomonadota; class Alphaproteobacteria; order Pelagibacterales; family Pelagibacteraceae; genus Anoxypelagibacter; species Anoxypelagibacter denitrificans. The sequence continues at coordinate 33,058 of JAGFWA010000001.1, read as the reverse complement.
AATAGGTTCCAAACCCTCAAGTAAATTTGAAAAAATAAAACATTCCAAATCAATGCTTTCTCTAGGTAATGCTTTTGACAAAGAAGACATGTTGGATTTTAAAAAAAAAATTAAGAATTTTTTGAACACTACATCTGAAATAGAACTATCGTCAGAACCAAAAATAGATGGCATTTCAGCTTCATTAAGATATGAAAATGGAAAACTTATTTATGGTTTGTCCAGAGGAGATGGTATTTTTGGAGAAAATATAACTGACAACTTAATAACCATAGATCAAATACCAAAAAAATTAATTGATGCCCCTCAAATTCTTGAAATAAGAGGCGAGGTTTACATAGGAAAAAAAGATTTTGAAAAATTACAAGATCAATTTGCAAATCCAAGAAATGCAGCAGGTGGTTCATTGAGACAAAAAGATTCAAAAGAAACCGCAAAAATACCCCTTAAATTTTTTGCCTATGGTTGTGGAGAAATAAACCCTCAAATTTTTAAAAGTCAAACAGATTTACTGGAAAAACTTAAACTTTGGGGTTTTTCAATTAATCCTTACTGTAGAGTGGTAAATTCAATGGATGATATTGAAACAAATCATAAAAATATTGAAAGTTTAAGATCAAGTTTGGATTATGATGTAGACGGAATAGTATACAAAGTTAATAATTTTAATTTCCAAGAGAGACTCGGTTCTACATCCAACTCTCCAAGGTGGGCAATTGCATACAAGTTTTCGTCTGTTAAAGCTATTACCAAAGTACAAAATATTGTTATTCAAGTTGGAAGAACTGGAGCCTTAACACCTGTAGCTAAAGTCCAACCAGTTACAGTCGGCGGTGTCGTTGTATCTAACGCCACTTTACATAATGAAGACGAAATATTGAGAAAAGATGTAAGGGTGGGGGACACAGTAATAATTCAAAGGGCCGGAGACGTTATACCGCAAATATTATCTATCGATAAATCAAAGAGATCTCATCTAAGTGAAAAATTTATATTTCCAAAAAAATGTCCATGCGGATTTGAAACAATTAAAGAATATAACGAGCTAACAAAAAAAACTGATGCCGTTAGAAGATGTCCAGAAAAAGGTTTTGATTGTAAATATATTGCAAAAGAAAAATTAAAACATTTAGTATCAAAAGAAGCATTCAATATAGAGGGATTAGGGAAAAAGGTAATTGACAATTTTTGGAATTTAAAACTTGTCAAGTTTCCATCGAATATATTTTCTTTGGATTATAAAAAAATTAGCAATCTTGATGGTTGGGGCAATACTTCAATAAATAATCTCAAAAACTCAATAAAAAAGTCATCAACTATAAGCCTAGACAAATTTATTTTTGCATTAGGTATACGCCACATTGGTCAGGAAAATGCAAAAATTTTGGCAAATTATTTTATAAAATCAAAAAAATTTCTTGAACTTTTAACTTTATCAAAAAGGAAAAAAATATTAATAAACCTAAAATCCCTAGATGGGATGGGCGATACACAGATTAAATCAATTGATACTTTTTTTTCTAATAAAAAGAATATTGATGTTTTGGAAAAATTAGTAAAATATTTAAAAATAAAAGATCACAAAACATTAAATGAAAAAAGTTTATTTTCTGGAAAGACAATAATGTTTACTGGAGGGTTTGAAAAAATGAGCAGATCAGAAGCCAAATCTTTAGCAGAAGAAAATGGTGCAAAAATTCTTAGTTCAATTACAAAAAAATTAAACTATCTTATCATTGGAAATTCAAAACCTACAAAAAATAAAATTGAAAAAGCTAAGGAACTCAAAATACATTTAATGACTGAAAAAGAATGGTATGGCTTGTTAAATAGGTGAACAGGCTTTTGTTAAATCTGCTTTTCCCTGGAAACTCATAAATTTAAGTAGATTTTTTCTTACCCTGCTGTGATATTTATTAATCCAATTTATCTCATTTTTATTTAGCATTTTTTTATTTATCAAATCTTTTTCAATTGGCACCATGGTTAATTCCTCAAATTTATTTTGATTAATATAAATTAAATTTTCAATTCTAATACCAAAAGATCCCTCCTTGTAATATCCAGGTTCATTAGAAATAATCATACCATCTCTTAAATTTACTTTATTATTTTTTGAAAATGATTGTGGGCCCTCATGTACATTTAAGAAATATCCAACACCGTGTCCAGTACCATGAGGATAATCTAATTTTATTTTCTTAAGAAACTTTCTGGCACTTTGGTCTACCTTGGATCCTGTTGAGTTTTTTTTAAGAGGGAAGTTAGATACTGCAATATGTCCCTTTAAAACTCGTGTATAAATTTCTTTTATGTAATTAGATTTATTATCTAGAGAAATTGTTCGAGTAACATCGGTAGTTCCAAAAGAATATTGCCCACCAGAGTCTACTAAATAAAGATCTCCTTTTCTAAGAGACCTATTTGTTTTAGGTGAGGCTCTATAATGAATGATTGCGGTATTAGGTCCGGATCCTGAAATTGTGTTAAAGCTTGGACATTTATACGACTTGTTCATTTTTCTAAAATTTTCTAATTTTTTTTGTGCAAATAATTCCGTAATTTTTTTCTTTCTAAAATTTTTTTTAATCCAAAATAAAAACTTAGTTAATGCAGCCCCATCACTTAAATGACTTTTTTTCATATTTTTTATTTCTGTGATGTTTTTTACAGATTTGAAAAAATGAATAGGGTCTATTTTTTCAACAATTATATTTTTTTTCTTTAATAGGTTTTTGTAATAAATAGAACAAGATAAACTGTCTAAAAAAATTTTGTTTTTATATAGATTTGTTAATATTTTTTCAATTTTATTTTCTTCATGAAATATTATTTTTTTTGGCAGGCTTTTTTTAATAATTGTTATTTTCTTTGGGTTTGTAAAAAAATGGATATCTCCATTCTTGTTCATTAATAATCTAGCATTTGGTATAGGAGAGAATATTGAGTCATGACCCCTAATGTTTAAAATCCAAGCAATATTTTCAGGAGCAGTCACTAACAAGTAATCCACCTTATTTTTATTGAAAAATTTTTTTACTTCTAAAATTTTTTCTTCTGAACTTATACCTGTATTTTTTTTTGAAAGAGAATAAAAAGGTTTAATCAGTTCCTTAGGTCTTTTAGACCAGACTATATCAACTAAATTTTTATTTACTGATTTGAGAGAAATGTTTTTAATGTTAAATAGAAAATTTAACTTACTTTCTGTGTGTAATCTTGGGTCGAAGCCAATGGTAAGTTTTTTATTAAATTTTAAAACGTCTTTAGGAAATTTTTTAGGTATTGTTATAACCTTAAAACTTTTTCCTGACTGAATTCGAGCTTGTATTGTGTATCTTCCATCAACAAATAAGTAATTTTTATTCTTCAGAATTACAGCAAATCCAGCTGAGCCAGAAAAATTAGAAATAAATTTTAACCTATCTTTGGCTGAACTTACATATTCATTAAAATATTCATCATTTTTTGGAATTATATATCCATCAAGCTTATATTGTTTGAGTAAATTTTTAAATTTTTTCATTTATCTATTCGTCAGTTTTAAATTTGCTTTTCTGAACTAACCATACAGCCATTATAGGGGTACACAAAGTCAGCAAAGTTACAATGATTAACAAAATCCCCAGTTCAGAATAATCCGCGGTGCCCAGAACAGTATTAGTAACTTTATCTTTAACAGCTCTTGTAATGATGAATATTTTATTTAAATACTTAGTGCCCAAGGCACTGGCTGATAAAGCAAGATTTGTAAAGGAGGCAAAGATAGCAAAGAAAGTTGCTTTTAAGTGCGCTGGCGCATTTTTTGCAATCCAAGCCAACAATGGAATCATAGAAATTTGTCCCAAAGGAGATTCTAATGCAGTATTGACGATGGCGATAAATCGTGCGTCAACCACTTCGTTTGTTAAGGAAGATGTCCAGTTATGAAACCCATAGTACATCCCGACACTTGGTAAAAATAAAATTGATCCTGCAATTGATAACACTACAATAATTTTAGCAATGGAATTTTTTGCCATGAAAGGTCTAAAAATGACAATACCCACCAAAGTTAAGACGGAAGCGATAAGCGACAGCAATGAAAAGAACTGTTGATCAAAACCAAGAACATCTATTTCGAACCAACCTAAACCAGGTCCTGGACCAGGCATTGCTCGAAAAACAAAAATAACGATAGCAGTTCCCACAATCATAAAGCGTGATTCTTCGGGTAGTTCGACAATCAGTTTTTTCATCAAGAACAAGATGATTAGCATCGAACCCAAAAATACGATTTCCTGAGCAAACGGAACTTTTAGAATTCCAACTCCAAGTGTAAAAACTACAAAAACCAAACTGCCTCCTAGAATCCACCAATTGGGTTGAGTGCTGGTTCCAAATTCTGTCATAAGTTTTTTTAATTCTTCTGCCGCCATTCCTGACTTTTTCAATTGTTCTAAACGTCTTTTTTTAAGATACATTGCAAGAAAAACTCCAGAAACTGAGATAAGCGGAATGATTAAAGCATAAAGATAAATTCTGCCATAAATTTCAATTTTTTCAGCTTCACTTAAAGTGCCAACACCTGCAAACATAATAACATTAACTAGCGCTACCAAGACGGTTCCACCGATAATAGCAAATCGACCAAGAGTTTGCATGGTGGTATGCATAATTTTTATTTGTGGAGTGGAATATTTTGTTCCTCGATTGTCTGTGCTCGGCACCGCCTCAACAGTCATGGCATCGGCAACAACATCTTGTATTACATATCCGACCGGAGCGAGTAATGCACTTATGATAAACCATGTTTCAACTTTTAAAATAGACGCCATGGACTCTGTATGAACAATGAGTCTATGCATAATAATTATGCTCAATACGATGAGTCCGGCGCCCACAAAAACGAGATAATTTTTTCTTGACCAAATTAAATCAACGAGATGTCCCAAAGGCATCTTCAGCGCCCAAGGAATTCCTGCCCAAAATCCTAATCCTGCTAAAAATGCTGCCGATAAGTTAAGATAATCCTTTATAAAAAAAATACCGACAATTCCGGTTAATCCCGAAACTCCAGCGGCAACATAAATCATAAGTGGAGGAAGATAAGACCAACGAAACTGTCTACCTAAATCAACAAGGGTGTTATCGACGAACTGACTAATATTTTTTGTTAAGGACATAAAAAAATATTAAAAAGTCTATTGGACTATTTTTTTTCATTTAATCAATTTTTTTTTTAGTCTAGCCCATCCTGGACTACGATACTCCTCATCAGACTCAAAGCTTTGATCTTGATTGAAATCAAAATCATCAGGCACTTCTCTTATGGGATCTTCGTTTTTCTCAACACTGTCTTCAGGAATTTCATTTACAAATCTGGACGGTAAACTGTCCATCCATTCTCCATGATAAGCTCTCTGCATGGCAAAGGATATGTGGGCTTCTTTTTTTGCTCTTGTTATTCCAACATACGCTAGCCTTCTTTCTTCCTCTAAGGCAAAATCCCCTTTTTCTTCTAAAGATTTTTGGTGGGGAAACAAACCTTCCTCCCATCCCGGTAAGAAAACTACATCAAATTCCAAACCTTTTGCCGCATGTATTGTCATGATATTAACTCTTTCATCTTCCCATTTTTGATCAATTGATGTTGCCAAAGCAACATGCTCTAAAAATCCTTGCAGATTATCATAATCACGCATTGCTCGTAGAAGTTCTTTTAAATTTTCTAATCTATTTTCATTCTCTAAATCTTTTTTATTTTTTAACATTTCAGAATATCCAGACTCGTCTAGAATAATTTTTAATAAATCATAATGCTTATTGGTCTTTAGATCAGCTCTCCATTTGGTTAAAAAATCCAAAAGATGTTTTATTGCAGCTTTTATTTTTGGTTTAAATTTATCTAGTTCAATTAATTTGCGTACAGAGTCCTCTAAACAAAGATTGCTTTTGGATGAATACTCATGCAATTGTTTTATCGTGGTTTCACCCAAACCTCTTCGAGGTGTATTTACAATTCTTTCAAATGCTAAATCATCAAATTTTTGATTTATTACTCTTAAATAACAGATTGCATCCTTAACTTCTGCCCTTTCATAAAATTTTGTACCTCCAATAATTCTATAGTTGACTCCTATTTTAAGAAATCTTTCTTCAAATTCACGAGTTTGATAAATAGCCCTAACCAATATTGCAATATTGTTTAAAGAATTCTTTTTTTTAATATTTTGTTCAATAATATCACCAACTCCTTGAGCTTCCTCCTTGCCATTTCTATAACAATTTAATTTTACCAAATCTCCCTTTTGTCCATCAGACCATAGTTTTTTTCCTAAACGATCTTTATTATGGGAAATTAAATAAGATGCAGTATCCAAAATATTTTTGGTAGATCTGTAATTCTGTTCTAACCTGAAAATTTTGCAATCGGGATAAACTTTATCAAAGCTTAAAAAATTTTTAATTTCAGCTCCTCTCCAACTATAAATAGATTGATCATCGTCTCCTACACAACAAATATTTTTATTTTCATTAACAATAAGATTTAACCACTTGTTTTGTATGAAATTTGTATCTTGATATTCATCTACTAGAATATATTTAAAATTGTTTGAATAAATACTCCTTATATCATGATTTTTTTCAAACAATTTTACACAATAAAGTATCAAATCACCAAAATCACAGGCATTAAGATCTTTAATTTTTTTTTGATAAATTTTGTATACTTTTAGAATTTGATTTTCAAAAATGTGTTTTTTAGACAATTTAACATCATCAGGTAGAAGCCCCTTATTTTTCCACCGATCAATTAAAGCAATTATAAATTGGGGAGAAATTTTTTTTGCATCTATATTTTCGGCTTTACATATATTTCTAATTAATTTTTTTTGATCATCAACATCCAAGATTGTAAAATTACTTTTAAAACCTAAAGCTTCGGCATGTCTTCTTAAAAACTTTACGCTTATCGAATGAAAAGTTCCGAGCCAAGAAAGTGAATTTAGTTTTTCACCTAGAATTTTAATAACTCTATCCCTCATTTCTTTGGCAGCTTTGTTCGTAAAGGTTACGCACAAAATTTGATTAGGCCATGCCTTTTTTTCCTTAACTATATATGCCAATCTTGAAGTTAGAACTTTAGTTTTTCCAGACCCCGCCCCAGCAACAACTAAAGTCGGACCGTCAGTATTTAGTACCGCGACTGTTTGCTCCTCATTTAACTCTTGTAAAAAGTTTCTTTTTTCTTGCATATTAAGATACTTTTATTTTTAATATTTTTAACTCTGTATGCTTATAAAACAACCCAATGAAAACTTCAGCAATTAAAATAGTTCAATCCTTGTTTAATAAAAAAAATGTTAACAAGTTAAAAAATAATTTAAACAAAAAAACAATTTCATTAGCAGTTATAATCTTATTTGTACTAATCACATCTTCTTATTTTATTAGACCTATTTTTTTTGATTATAAGCTAGGTAATAAAAAAATTATTGAAAAAAAAATTAAAAACACTTTCAAAATGGATGCTAAAATTATTGGAGATATATCGTATAAGTTTTTTCCTTCACCGAGACTTGTAGTTAATAAACTAGGTTTGAATTTTGATAAAGAAAAAGGAAAAAAAACAGAAATAAATAAATCTTATATTTTACTTTCTCCTTTTGAACTAAAAAATTTTAAAAATTTAAAATTAAAAAAATTTTTGATTTCTAATGAAAAAATAAAAATTCATCCTGAAAAATTTAAAAACTATTTTGTTTATTTTACAATATTAAAAAAAGAAAATATGATCTTGAAAAATTGTGAGCTTTCTTTTGCAGATGGTCGAGGAGGGACAATTGTTTTTTCCAATGTCAATTTAGATGGAAAATTTAAAAATGATAAACACCAAATTAAATTAAATGCTATTTTTTCAAACAATAAAATTAAAATTAAATTTTTAAATCACTTAAAAGGAAAAAAATATTTTAAAGTTAAGATTCCCAATGCAGATGCATCACTGGACATTATTTTTAACAAAGGAAGTAATTTAAAAACTTTGTCAGGTCAGCTAAAACTAAATTTAATAAAAAGTATTCTTTTACTCAACTTTAAAGATTTTGAAGGAAAAAGAGATTTTTTAATTTCTAATTCTTTTTTTAGAGATGATTTTATAAATTCTAAAATAGACGGAAAAATTTTATTTAAAGATGATTTTTCATTTGATTTAAATCTGGTGATTAATCAAATTCATTTAAGAAAATTTCTTCTATACTACTTTTCTCAGGAGCAAAATAAGCCTCCTGTAATTTCAACTCTTAGTAAAAAAATTAATGGAAAAATAAAAATTTATAACAAAAGTTCTAGCTCTTTTATAGGCAAGATAAACGATAGTAAAATGTTAATAGTATTAGAAAATGGTGATTTAAAAATTGAAAATGGTTCAGTTAATTTAGGTAAAGATAGCAATATAAGTTTCAATGTTTCGTTTGAAGAGGGTAATGCAGATCCTAAATTGCTATTTTCTATAAAGTTTTTCTCTAACGATCCTAAAAAATTTTTTAAAAAATTTGAATATGATTTTGATGAAGTACAATTTTCTTTAGTTGCAAAAGGATTAATTTACACACGGGAAAGAAAAATAAAATTTAAAAATATAGTAATAAACAATAATCAAAAAATTAGTAAAAAAGATGTTCTAAAGATAGAAAAAAATTTTAATCAGTATGTTATATCTGATGGCATTTTAGATTTATTTGATTTTTTTAAAATTAAAAAATTTGTTAAAGAAACATTTGTTGAATAAATAAAAAAATTATTTACCAGGCATTACCATTTTTGCAGGATTTACAATTTTATTAAATTCCTTTTCAGTAACAAGACCTGAACTTACAGCTTCTTTTTTTAAAGTGGTTTCATTTTTTAAAGCATTTTTTGCGATCTTAGCAGCATTATCATAACCAATATGAGGAGCTAGCGCTGTAACTAACATTAGTGAATTGTTTAAAAGTTCTTTAATTTTTTTTTTGTCAGCTTTTAAACCTCTAATACAATAATTTGCAAAACTTTTCGAAGAGTCAGCCATTATATGAATAGATTGTAAAATGTTATGGATAATTAAAGGTTTAAAAACATTTAACTCAAAGTGTCCGTGAGAACCTGCCATTGTTATACCGTTATGGTTTCCAATTACTTTCACGCAAACCATAGTCACAGCTTCACATTGTGTAGGATTGATTTTTCCTGGCATAATTGATGAGCCAGGTTCATTTTCGGGTAATATTAATTCTCCATATCCAGCTCTTGGTCCAGATCCTAAAAATCTAATATCATTTGCAATTTTCATTAAGCAAACCGCGGTTGTATTCATTGTTCCTGAAAAATTTACTATAGCGTCGTGTGATGCTAGTGCAGCAAACTTATTTGGCGCTGGTTTAAATGGAAGTTTGGTAATTTTTTTTAATTCGTTCACTATTTTTTTATCAAAGCCTTTTTTGGTATTTAGACCTGTACCTACTGCAGTTCCGCCTTGAGCTAAAAAATATATTTCTCCAAGTGATAATTCTATCCTTTTAATACATTTAGTTAATTGTGAGTGGTACCCTGAAAATTCTTGTCCTAATGTTATTGGTGTTGCATCTTGAAGGTGAGTTCTTCCAATTTTTATAATTTTACTAAATTGTTTGATTTTTTTTTTTAATTCTGCATTAAGTAATTTGAGACAAGGTATTAATTTACCTTTTGCTCTAATTGCTATAGCCATATGCATTGCAGATGGAAATACGTCATTTGTAGACTGTGATTTATTAACATGGTCATTTGGATGTACTGGTTTTTTAGTTCCTTTTTTTCCACCAAGAATTTCAATTGCTCTATTAGCTATTACTTCATTAACATTCATATTGGTTTGTGTACCAGAACCAGTTTGCCAAACTTTGAGAGGAAAATGGTCATTAAGTTTTCCAGATATTACTTCGTTTGCTGCTTTGACAATTGCTCCGCTTATCTTTTTATCCATGTCTCCATTTTTTTTATGTACTATTGCTGCCGCTTTCTTGATCATTGCAATGGATTTAATAACGATTGGTCTTACTAAAAAGTCACCAATATCAAAATATTTATTAGATCTTTGGGTAGAAGCACCCCAATATTTATCTGCAGGCACTAAAACTGTTCCCGAACTATCAAATTCTTTTCTAAATTTCATTTTATTATAAAGTAATTTATTAATATGTTATTTTTAGGACAATATGAAATAAATAAATTAAGGGAGAAAAATGAGTAATTTTCAGAGTGTTAAACTATTTATGCAAACTTTTGGACAAGAAGTAAAATCTAAGTCCGAATTTCCATCAGAACGAATCACAAAACTCAGATACAATCTAATAAAAGAAGAGCTAGATGAGTTTGAGGAGGCCGTTAAAAACAAGGATCTAAAAGAGGTGGCAGATTCTCTGACGGATATATTATACGTGACTTATGGAGCCGGTCATGCATTTGGAATTAATTTAGACGAATGTTTCGAAGAGGTTCAAAAATCAAATATGAGTAAGTTAGGCGAGGATGGGAAGCCAATTTATAATGAACAGGGTAAAGTTATGAAGGGACCAAAATATTTTAAACCCGATCTAAGTAAATTTATAAAGAAATAAAATGTCATTAAAAATAAAAGATATTAAGATTAAAGGCTACGAAAGAGTAATTCATGCAACAAATGAAATTACCAAACTTGATTGCATTATAGCAATTCACAATACTAAACTTGGACCAGCTTTAGGGGGCGTTCGATCATGGGAATATAATAGCTTTGAAGATCAAAAGAAGGATGCACTTAGACTTTCAGAGGCTATGACTCTAAAAAATAGTATTTGTGGTATAAATTTTGGAGGTGGAAAAGCGTCTATTAATTTAAGCAATATAAAAAAAACTCCCGAACTCTATCAAAGTTATGCCGAAGCTGTTGAAACTTTAAATGGAACTTATCTTACAGCTGGAGATGTAAATACTTTTAAAGAAGATTTAATAGAATGTTCCAAAGTATCAAAATACGTTTATGGAATTAATCTTGAAACTTCCGGACCTACTTCAAGAGGATTATTTTATGCAATGAAATCAGCATTAAATTTTATTAATAATAGTAACGATTTAGAAAATGTTCATGTTGCAATTAGTGGCGTTGGAAAAGTTGGAGGTAAACTTGCTAAATTACTTTCAAAAAAAAATGCTAAAATTACCGTAGCAAGCATTAACAATGAACTTGTTAAAAAACTTAAAAGTGTAATTAATATTACTGAAGTACATCCTCAAGATTTATTTAAAACTAAATGTGATATTATTTCACCCTGTGCTCTGGGAGGAGCTATTAATGAATCTAATAAAAATCAACTTAAGTGTCGGGCTATAGTTGGTGCGGCAAACAATCAACTTGAAAATTCAACACTGGGAGAATGGTTAATTAAAAATAATATTGTATATTCACCTGATTATCTTGTTAATTCTGGCGGGGTGATTGCAATTGCTTCAGAAATTAATAAGACAGAAAATTTGTTAGAAAAACAGTTAGAAAAAATTGGTAATCGATTAAAATTTGTTCTTGAAGAAAGTAAAAAAAAAAATGAACCTACTAATTTAATTGCTAAACGAATAGCTTGGGAACGAATAAATAGTTAAAGACAGGAAGAGGCGCTCTGTTGTCCGGTACATAATTTTATTGTTTAGGATATTATTTGATCATTTATATAGATTTTTCCACTAGATAATATTTCACATCTCAAACCACCTGTGTACAAGAGCTCTTTCAGTATATTTTTTTGCCGTAAGGATTCTTGCAAATATTTACAAGGTTTGCATAAATCATGAGCTTTCACTTTTACTGCACCAATAAAAAACTCTTTACCAACCAATTCATTAAGTCGAATTCCTTCTGTAACAATATTTCTTAAAAAGTTTATTGCCTGAATTGCTGTTCCGGTTATTTTATTATAGTGATTGATATTTTCTATTTCAATAAGAGTAATTTGGAGTCTCTTTTCATTATTTTCTTTAAAATGTCTCTCGCCTACTAATCCTTTTCCTTTAATGGCCTCAACATCATTTAGGCTTACTATTTTGTCACCTTTATTTTTAGAAATTCCTATTTCAAGTACTTTTCCCATAAAAAATTAAAAGGGGCGTTCTGTTACCCGGTGCCCCAGACCGTGCTTATTTAATTAACAAGTTAATTAAGCAGCAAGAGCAAATTTATCATTTGCATTTATAATTAGCCCGTTACGTCGGAACTATCTCGAACGAAAGAACAGCCTTTAGACACTCGTCGATTCTGATTCACCCCCATAAGTTGTAAATGGTGGAGGTGGTGGGTACTGCCCCCACGTCCGCAATGTTTATTACGAAATTCGTTTATCGTCATAGTTGGAAAACCAACAGTAATAATATAAAACTTGTTATCAAAGATTCAATAGATTTTTCATAATGAAATTAACGAAAGAGCAAAAACAAGAAATTTTGGACCAACAATCCCAAAGCAATGTAACAAAAAGAGTTATTTCACCAGAATTAGAAAAGATTCTTTATGAAGCTCTTCCAGTTTTAGATCATGGTTTTGTCAGAGTCGTGGATTATATGGGAGATGACAGTTCTGTTGTTCAGTCGGCTAGAGTTTCATATGGCAAAGGAACAAAAAAAGTTTCTACCGATAGCGGCTTAATAAAATATTTAATGAGACATAGGCACAGCACACCTTTTGAAATGTGTGAAATTAAATATCATGTTAAACTTCCAATATTTGTTGCAAGACAATGGATTAGACATCGAACCGCCAATGTAAACGAATACTCCGCAAGATATTCAATTCTTGATAAAGAATTTTATATTCCAGAAAAAGAGCATTTGGCAGCCCAATCAAAAGATAATCGTCAAGGAAGAGGAGATTTAATTAATGGAAAACAAGCAGATGAGATCTTAAAAATTCTTAAAGAAGATGCTCAAAAAAATTATGATGATTATGAAAAAATGTTAAACGAAAAATATGATGGTAGTGTTATTGATGAAAACAAACAGGGATTAGCAAGAGAACTTGCTAGAATGAATCTTACTTTGAATGCTTATACCCAGTGGTATTGGAAAACTGATTTGTTAAATCTTCTTAACTTCTTAGCCTTAAGAGCAGATAGTCATGCACAATATGAAATTAGAGCCTACGCAGATGTGATGATAGATTCTTTAAAAAAATGGGTTCCAATAACGTATGAAGCTTTTATGGATTACAGAGTTGGAGTTACAGAACTTTCTTTGAAAGGTAAATCTATTGTGAAAAAAATGATCAAGGGAGAGAAATGTAAGTTTGAGGATTCTAGATTGTCAAAAAGAGAATGGAATGAATTGATGGAGTCCTTTGGTTTTAGAGAACATCTTGTTTAATTTTTAAAGCAATATCAGCAAATATTTTTGATATTTCATGATCTGGTTTTTTGTAGGTTAAGGGCAAACCTAGATCTGCTGATTTTCTAAGCTCGGTATTAATTGGAATTTTTCCTAAAAATTTTTTATCAAATTCTTTTGCCGTTTTCTCAACTCCATCTTCGCCAAAAATATTATAACTCTTTCCATCATCACCTTTGAAAAAACTCATATTCTCTACTAAACCAAGAATTTTAATTTTAACTTTATTAAACATTTGAATTCCTCTTGTTACATCCATTAGCGCTAATTCTTGTGGAGTAGATATTATAATTGCTCCATCTATTTTAACATCTTGGGCAAATGTAAGTTGAGTATCACCCGTACCTGGAGGCATATCAATTATTAAAAAATCTAAATCTTTCCACAAGACTTTTTCTGCAAGCGTTTTGATTGTACCGGCAACCATTGGACCTCTCCAAATCATAGGAGTTTTTTCATCAACTAAAAATCCTAAGGACATAAATTGGGCTCCATATTTTTCTAACGGTAATAAAAATTTATCATTATTAGTTTTTGGTCTTTCATTTAGTCCAATCATTTTCGGTAAAGAAGGACCATGAATATCAGCATCAAGCAAACCAACTTTGTAGCCAAGTTTTTGTAAAGCAAAGAGTAAATTAATGGAAAAGGTAGATTTTCCAACTCCTCCTTTAGCACTTGAAATCATAACTGTAAATTTTGTTCCTTTGATTGGATTTTTTGTAAAATTTTTTGGAGAAACTTTTTCCTTCAAACTATCACCTGTTTTAGCTTTATTTTTGAACATTATGGTGCTTTATCATAACTTGTTTTTATTCAAAAAGTCATTATATAAAGTGTCATGCCTTCTAGAGACGATATATTTAAACAGCAATCTCCTTGGGGCTCACCTCCAGGAGGAGACGGAAATGGTTCTGGGCGCAGAACATCCCCACCAAATATTGACGATCTAATTAGAAAAGCTCAAGGCAAGATAGGAAAAATTTTTCCAGGTGGTAAAGCAGGAGGTAAGAAACCTATTGCTTTAGGAATTATAATTTTATTAATCCTTTGGGCACTAAGCGGTCTTTATAGAGTTTTGCCAGATGAACAAGGGGTAGTACTTAGATTTGGAAAATTTACTCAAACAACACAGCCTGGATTAAATTATCATTTACCTTTTCCAGTAGAAAGAGTCTTGACACCAAAAGTTACAAAAGTAAATCGTATTGATGTAGGATTTCGGTCAGCTAGTGATACCGGAAGAACTTCTGGAGTTGACGATGTTCCTGAGGAAAGCTTAATGCTAACGGGAGACGAAAATATAGTTAATATAGACTATTCTGTCTTTTGGGTGATCAAAGATGCTGGAAAATTTTTATTTAAAATACAAAGTCCTGTCGTAACAGTAAAAGCTGCTGCTGAAACAGCCATGAGAGAAGTAATAGCAAAAAGTAGACTTCAACCAATATTAACCGAAGGAAGATCTAAAATTGAAGCCGAAACACAAACTATTATGCAAGGTCTTTTGGATGAGTATGAGTCTGGAATACAGATTACTCAAGTGCAAACTCAAAAAGCTGATCCACCCGATGAAGTAATTGATGCCTTTAGAGATGTTCAAGCAGCGAGGGCAGATATGGAACGTTCAAAAAATGAAGCCGAAGCTTATCAGAACGACGTTATACCAAGAGCACGGGGAGAAGCAGCTAAAATTTTACAGGAAGCTGAGGCATATAAAAAACAAGTAGTTGCTGAAGCCGAAGGTGAAGCCAGCAGATTTGTAGCTATATATAATGAATACGCAAAAGCTAAAAAAGTAACACAAGAAAGAATGTATCTGGAAACCATGGAAAAAGTTTTAGCGGATATAGATAAAGTTATTATTGATAAAAGCTCTGGTGCAGGCGTTGTTCCTTACTTGCCTCTTCCAGAACTTAGAAGCAAAGAAAAGAAACAATGAAAAAATTTTTGATTCCAATATTGGTTGTTCTAGGAGTGATAGCATACCAATCGCTTTTTGTAGTACAAGAAATTAACCAAGCTATTGTTTTGCAATTTGGTGACCCCAAGAAGGTCATTTCTAAACCAGGTCTTCAGGTAAAAATTCCTTTTATTCAGAATGTTGTGTTTTTAGATCGTAGAATATTAAGTTTAGATCCCCAACCAGAAGAAGTTATTGCATCCGACCAAAAAAGATTAATCGTTGATGCTTATGCAAGATTTAAGATTGTTGATCCATTAAAATTTTACATTTCAGTGGGCGACGAAAGAGTAGCGAGATCAAGATTGGCTACCATTATTAATTCAAGATTAAGAAGTGTTTTAGGTACACAGAGTCTTGCAACACTGTTATCTGAAGATAGAACAAAGCAAATGGCAATTATTCAAGAGGGCGTTAATACTGAAGCAGAAGGCTTTGGTATAACAATTATTGATGTAAGAATTAAAAGAGCCGATCTTCCACAAGCAAATAGTGAAGCTATATACAAGAGAATGCAGACTGAAAGAGAAAGAGAAGCAAAGGAATTTAGAGCAAAAGGTGCTGAGATGGCAGTTACAATTACCTCAACAGCAGATAAAGAGGTAACAGTCATTTTGGCAAATGCAAAAAAACAATCTGAAATTATGAAAGGTGAAGGCGATGGGAAAAGAAATAAAATTTTCGCAGATGCTTTTGGAAGAGATCCTAATTTTTTTTCTTTTTACAGAGCTATGCAAGCTTATGAAAAGGCTTTAATTGGAGGAGATACTTCACTAATTTTGTCACCAGATAGTGACTTTTTTAAATTCTTTGGAAAAACTGGAATCATCAAAAAACAATAAATGCTAAGGCATGAAGGAATTTATCATTGCTATTGGTTTAATTTTGTTTATCGAAGGTCTTCTTTGCGCCTTGTTTCCGTCAAAAATCAAGAATATGTCTAAGTTAATTGAGGTTATGCCAACAAATAGTTTAAGGACAGTTGGTATGATATTTGCGGTATTAGGATTCATCATAGTGTGGTTTGGGAAAAGTTAAATGAGTACTTTCAAAAAAATAACATTAAAATTATTTGTATTACTTATTTTATTTAATGGTAATTTGTACGCGAAACAAATCCCAAATTCTTTTGCTGATTTAGCTGAAAAACTAATGCCATCTGTGGTCAATATTTCAACCACTCAAACAATAAAAACTCAGGCTAATCCTTTTCCATTTCAGTTTCCTCCAGGATCACCATTTGAGGACATGTTTAAAGAATTTGAAAGACCAACAGAAAGAAAGGCCACTTCACTAGGATCTGGATTTATAATTGATAAAGATGGAACTATAGTTACAAACAATCACGTTATTGCAAATGCGGACGATATAATAGTAAAGATCGACAGCAAAGAATATGAAGCTAAGGTTATTGGCTCTGATCCATATGCAGATTTAGCTGTGCTAAAAATTGATTCTTCGAGCAAGTTTACATCTGTTGAGTTCGGAAATTCTGACAAAGCTAGAGTGGGAGATTGGGTAGTGGCAATTGGAAACCCTTTTGGTTTAGGCGGTACAGTGACCTCTGGAATAATTTCTGCAAGAAATCGAGATATTAATTTGACTCGATATGACGATTTTATTCAAACTGATGCTTCAATCAACCAGGGAAATTCAGGAGGTCCTCTATTTAATTTAGAGGGAAAGGTTATAGGAATTAACACAGCAATCATTGCGCCAGGACAATCGGGATCAATCGGAATTGGCTTTGCGATTCCTTCAAATGTAGCATCAAATATAATTAGTCAATTAATAAAATATGGGGAAACGAAACGTGGTTGGTTGGGAGTAAGAATTCAAGAAGTGACAAAAGAAATTGCAGAAGTTCAAAATTTAGATACACCTAAAGGAGCACTTGTAGCCGGGGTATCTCAAAATAGTCCTGCTGAAAAAGCGGGCATTGAACCTGGAGATATAATTTTAGAATTTGATGGAAACGAAATAAATACCATGAGAAATCTTCCTAAAATTGTTGCTAACACCAAAGTAGGTAAAAATGTTTCTGTAAAAATTTGGAGAAATAAAAAATCAATTAACAAAAAATTAGTTTTAGGCAGACTTGAATCTTCAAAGGAGTTTATAGCTGAAAACAAACCTGCTAAAAAAAATAAAGAAGTTGAAATAGAGGATTTAAAAATTACTGTGTCAAATTTAAGTTCTGATGAAATCGAAAAAAGAAAACTGGACGTAAATTTAAAAGGCGTGATTGTAGTTGATATTTCACCCAGAAGCTCTCTATCAAAATTGCTTACACCCGGCGATATAATTGTTGAGTTACAAAAAAAACCTATAAAAGATACAGAGGATTTAAAAAAAGTAGCAAAACAAATAATTTCAAATGGTAAGAAAACAATATTAATTAGATTTATTAATCGAAATAACCAACCAAGTTATGGGACTGTCAAAATAAAGTAACTTGTCAAAAAAAACTAAAAAAAAAATAATCCTTTTATTTGGGCCGACTGCATCAGGCAAATCGAGGTTAGCCGTGGATATTGCTAAAGAATTTAATGGTGAAATCGTTAATGCAGATAGTATGCAAGTTTATAAAGAAGTTAAAATTTTATCTGCAAGACCTAATGAAAAAAGTGTTAAACACCATTTGTACGGATTTGTTTCAGTAAAAGAAAACTTTTCAGTTGGTTCTTGGTATGAGTTAGCTGTAAAAAAAATTAAAGACATAAATAAAAAAGGAAAACCAGCATTAGTAGTTGGTGGAACAGGTCTATATTTTAAGGTTTTAATAGATGGACTAGTGAAAATTCCTGAGGTTCCAAAAATTGATTATAGCTATTTAAATCCGATAGGAAAATGGATGATGCAAAATCACTACGGCAAAAGATATCCAAAAATTTTTGAAGGTATAAACAGAAATGATATACAAAGAGTTTCTCGTGCAATTTCAGTCTATGATGCTACGGGCATAACTTTAAGTGAATGGCAAAAAAAGAAAAATAAAAAATATTTTAACCCTAGTGAATTTTTAAAAATTTGTCTTATTCCACCTAAGTCAGAGTTAGAAAAGAGAATAAAAAAAAGATTTCTAGATATGCTGAAAAATGGCGCTATAGAGGAAACTAAAAAATATATTAAATCAGGTTTATCCTCGCACACGTTACATACTTCAAATTCTATAATAGGACTTAAAGAAATTGGATTGTTCTTAGATAAAAAAATTTCAGTGAAAGAATTAAAAGAGAAAGTACTTATAAAAACTAGGCAGTATGCCAAAAGACAACGTACTTGGCAAAGAGGTCAGATGCAAGATTGGAAGGGATTTGTTGATGTCAATTATCTTGATTTACTAAAAAAAGTTCTGAGTTATTTATCTAAAACTTGACCCTAAATTTTCCTAAGATAGATTACAAATATGGGAAAAGTATTTTCTGGAGCAGAAATTGTATTTAAGTGTCTTGAGGACCAAAAAGTAAAACATGTTTTTGGTTATCCTGGAGGGGCTGTTCTTCCGATTTATGATGAATTAAAAAATCACAAATCAATAAAACATATTTTGGTAAGACATGAACAAGGTGCTGGTCATGCTGCAGAAGGCTATGCTCGTTCATCGAGAAAACCTGGCGTGATGTTTGTTACATCCGGACCAGGAGTTACCAATGCGGTTACTGCATTAACAGATGCATATATGGATTCAATTCCTATCGTTTGCATTAGCGGCCAAGTTCCAACCCATTTAATCGGAACCGATGCTTTTCAAGAGTGTGACACAACTGGAATTACTAGACCATGCACAAAACATAATTGGTTAGTTAAAGATGTTAATGATTTAGCAAACACCATACACAAAGCTTTCGAGGTGGCAACAACTGGAAGACCCGGACCAGTTTTAGTTGATATTCCAAAAGATGTTCAGTTCAAAAAAGGCAAATATAAATTTAAAAAAAATAATTTGAACAAAACATTTAATGGTGGAGGAAATAAGAAAATTAATTCAAAACATTTAGACCAATTGATTAAAATGATGAAACAATCATCCAGACCAATATTTTATACTGGTGGCGGGGTAATTAATTCTGGACCTGAAGCAAGCAAGCTAGTTAGAGAACTAGTTTCGTTAACCGGCTTTCCTATCACATCAACCTTAACAGGTTTAGGAGCTTATCCAGGGGATGATCCGCAATTTTTAGGAATGTTAGGTATGCACGGAACATACGAAGCAAATAATGCAATGCATGATTGTGATTTAATGATCAACATCGGAGCACGCTTTGATGATAGAATTACAGGTAAAGTTGATGAATTTTCACCAAAGTCAAAAAAGGTTCATATAGATATTGACCCTTCTTCTATTGGAAAAAATGTAAAAGTTGATCTTTCAATCATTAGTGATGCAGGTAGTTTGCTAAAAAGTTTAACAACGGCATTTAAAGAAAAAAATAAAAATTTTTTAAATTCAAATAAACAAAAGACTTCAAATTGGTGGAAGAAAATTGAAAAATGGAGAGAAAAAAGATCTCTAAATTTTATAAATAGCGATACAGTGATTAAGCCTCAGCATGCTGTAAAAAGACTTTATGAGCTAACCAAAAACAAAGACACATTTATTACAACAGAAGTTGGTCAACATCAGATGTGGGCGGCACAACATTATAAATTTAATAAACCTAATAGATTAATGACTTCGGGCGGACTGGGAACCATGGGATACGGATTACCAGCGGCAGTTGGTGTTCAGATAGCAAATCCTGGAAAATTAGTAATAGATATAGCCGGTGAAGCATCTGTTCTGATGACTATGCAGGAGATGTCAACAGCAGCGCAACATCGTTTGCCAATTAAAATTTTTATTCTAAATAATCAATACATGGGAATGGTTAGACAATGGCAAGAACTTTTGCACGAAAAAAATTATTCAGAAAGTTACACTGCTGCATTACCCGACTTTGTAAAATTAGCTGAGGCCTATGGTTGTGTTGGAATTAGAGCAACAAAACCTAGCGAACTTGATAATAAAATAAAAGAAATGATCGACGTTGATAAACCTGTGATTTTTGATTGTGAGGTCGATAAAGGAGAAAATTGTTATCCAATGATCCCGTCTGGAAAACCTCATAATGAAATGTTATTAGGTTCTCGAGATGAAAAAGAAGAAGTTTCTGATGAAGGGAAAACCTTAGTTTAATGAAAAAATCTAAATCAGCTTATAGTGAACCCGGTAAATTTGGTAGAAGCGAACATCATATTATTGTTGTTTGGGTTGATAATGAGACCGGTGTTTTAGCCAGAGTGGTTGGTCTATTTTCAGGAAGAGGCTATAATATAGAATCCTTAACTGTTGCAGAAGTCGATAAGAAAAAACATATATCTAGAATTACAATTGTAACCTCAGGAACACCTGAAGTTATAGAGCAGATAAAACTTCAATTAACAAAACTCATTCCAGTTCACAAAGTTGCTGATTTTAAGAGAAATGATCCAAAAATCTTGTTTAAAGAGCTAGCTTTATTTAAGGTAGTTTCATCAAAGAAAAATCAAGAAAAAGCTAAAAAAATTTGTAAAAAATATAACTCCATTATAGTAGATAAGTCAAAAAAGTCTTTTGTTATTCAGGTAACTGCATTAAGAAGGGAAATTGATAAATTAATTGAAGTTTTAGGACCGCTTGGATTAGCAAGTACATCAAGAACTGGTGCCGTTGCCATGACAAGAGGGTCAAGAGTTTTTAAGTAGAAAAGGAAATAATAAAATGAAAATGTTTTATGAAAAAGATGCGAACGTTAATCTCATTAAGGAAAAAAAAGTTGCAATATTTGGATATGGAAGCCAAGGACATGCGCACGCTTTAAATTTAAGAGACAGTGGAGTAAAAGAAGTTGTTGTAGCATTAAGAGAAGGTTCTTCAAGTATAAAAAAAGCTGAAAGCAAAGGATTAAAAGTTATGTCTTTATCTGATGCTGCAGCTTGGGCCGACGTAGTAATGGTATTAACTCCTGACGAACTTCAATCAACAATTTATAAAAATCATATTGAGCAAAGAATGAGGCAAGGTACAAGTTTGGCTTTTGCTCACGGTTTAAATATTCATTTTAATTTAATTAATTCAAGAAAAGATTTGGATGTGTTCATGGTAGCGCCCAAGGGTCCAGGACATTTAGTTCGAAGCGAGTATCAAAGAGGAGGAGGAGTTCCTTGTTTAATGGCTATCCATAAAGATAGCTCTGGTAAAGCGAGAGATCTTGCCATGTCTTATGCAAACGCAATTGGCGGAGGAAAATCAGGAATTATTGAAACAACTTTTAAAGATGAGTGTGAAACTGATTTGTTCGGAGAACAAACTGTTCTTTGCGGAGGACTAGTTGAACTTATTAAAAATGGATTTGAAACTTTGGTCGAAGCAGGTTACCCACCAGAAATGGCATACTTTGAATGTCTTCATGAAGTTAAACTTATTGTAGATTTAATTTACGAAGGTGGAATCGCTAATATGAATTACTCAATTTCTAATACGGCCGAGTATGGAGAATATACTGCTGGAAAAAAAATAATTGATGCCAAAACAAAAGAAAGAATGAAAGAAATCTTAAAAGACATTCAATCCGGGAAGTTTACCAAACAATGGATGGATGAATGTAAGAACGGACAAAAAAATTTTTTAAAAATGAGATCTGATTTAGCCAATCATCCAATTGAGAAAGTTGGAAAAAAACTCAGAGATTTAATGCCTTGGATTGGCAAGGGTAAATTAGTTGACAAATCTAAGAATTAACCCAGTCTGATCTTTAAAAATTAATTTTTTTGTAATAAATATTTTGCAAATTAACGTATAAATTGTATTATACGAGGCACTAAATTATTACTAAACGGTATGGCTGATAAGGATAAAATTATTATATTCGATACGACTCTAAGAGATGGAGAACAGTCTCCAGGTGCCTCTATGAGTCTTGAAGAAAAAATTCAAATCTCAAGAGTTTTTGATGAATTAGGAATTGATGTTATTGAGGCAGGCTTTCCAATTGCTTCTCCCGGAGATTTTGAAGCAGTAACAGCAATAAGCAAAATTTTAAAAAATTCTATTCCAGCAGGATTATCAAGGCATACAAAGAAAGATATTGATGCTTGCCACGAGGCTTTGAAAGCAGCACCAAGATTTAGAATTCATACTTTTATTTCTACAAGCCCACTACACATGAAGCACAAATTAAATAAATCTTCTAAAGAAGTGTTAGAGTCAATTAAAGAACACGTCACATACGCTAGAAAATTTACAGATGATGTCGAGTGGTCATGTGAAGATGGGACAAGAACTGACATGGATTTCATGTGTAAGACAGTTGAACTTGCAATCAAATGTGGTGCAAGAACAATCAATATACCTGACACCGTCGGCTATTCTGTTCCTTCAGAATTTAAAAAAATTATTGAAACATTAATTAATAAAGTTCCAAATATTGATAAGGCAATTTTATCAACTCACTGTCACAATGATTTAGGCTTGGCAGTTGCAAACTCTTTAGCAGGAGTAATAGCTGGAGCTAGACAAGTGGAATGTACCATAAACGGAATTGGTGAAAGAGCTGGAAACGCTGCTCTAGAAGAAATTGTAATGGCAATGAAAACCAGAAGCGATTTAATGCCTTTTAAAACTGGAATTAATACAAACTTGTTAAGCAAAGCATCAAAAATTGTATCAAATGCAACTGGCTTTCCAGTTCAATTTAATAAAGCAATCGTTGGAAAAAATGCTTTTGCTCACGAATCTGGCATCCACCAAGACGGAATGTTAAAGCATAAAAATACCTATGAGATTATGACTCCTGAAAGCGTAGGTGTAAAACAAACTTCATTAGTTATGGGAAAACATTCTGGAAGACATGCTTTTAAGGATAAATTGAGCGATCTTGGTTATACAGGAATTACTGACGATGTAATTCAAATTGCTTTCGGTAAATTCAAAGTTCTTGCTGACAAAAAGAAACACGTTTATGACGAAGATATAGTAGCTTTGGTTGATGATAGCTTAATTAAGGAAAGCAACGTTATTAATTTGAAATCTCTTAGAGTATTTGCTGGAACGGGAGAACCACAAAAAGCAGATATGATACTAGAAGTTTATGGTGAAATTAAAAAAGCTAGCGAAACTGGAGACGGACCGGTAGATGCCATTTTTAAATGTATAAAAAAAATATATCCTCACGAAGTAAAACTCCAATTGTATCAGGTGCACGCCGTAACAGAAGGAACGGATGCCCAAGCTACGGTAAGTGTGAGAATTGAAGAAAAAGGTAAAACAACTGTTGGTCAGGCAGCTGACACAGATACTCTTGTTGCCTCAGCGAACGCTTATTTAAATGCATTAAATAAGATGATTATCAAAAGAAAAAAAACTGCTCCACAAGAGTACGAGCAGATAAAAACGAAAGGAATATAAATGTTTGGACTAAATAAGTTATCTAAATGGTGGTCCCAAGATATGGCTATAGACTTGGGAACAGCTAACACATTAGTGGTTGTTAAAGAAAAAGGGGTAGTTTTAAACGAACCCTCAGTAGTGGCAATTATTGATGAAAAAGGAAAAAAATCTGTTTTAGCTGTAGGAGATGAAGCTAAAACCATGCTCGGAAGAACTCCAGGAAATATTTCTGCCGTAAGACCGTTGAAAGATGGAGTTATCGCAGACTTCGTAGTTACCGAGGAGATGATTAAGCATTTTATTAGGAAAGTTCATAAAAAAAGTGCTTTTGCAAACCCCAGAATATTAATTTCTGTTCCAACAGGATCGACTCCAGTTGAGAGAAAAGCTATTCAAGATTCGGCTCTTGTTGCCGGCGCAAGAAAAGTCCAGCTAATTGAGGAACCAATTGCAGCAGCAATAGGGGCAGGCCTACCTATTTCTGAAGCCACAGGATCTATGGTGGTGGATATTGGCGGTGGAACTACCGAGATAGCGGTGATGTCTTTAGGTGGAGTGGTTTACTCCAGATCTTTAAGAGTAGCAGGAGATTCTATGGACCAGGCCATTATTACTTATATGAGAGCAAAATTTAATTTGTTAATTGGTGAGGCTAGCGCAGAAAAAATTAAAAAAGAAATTGGAACTGCTATAGCTAGTTCTGGAAATACTTATCTTATGAAGGGTCGCGATATTAGAACTGGAACTCCTAGAGAGCTAAGTCTTAGGGAGGAAGATACCGCAGAGGCTTTAAAACCCATTTTGGATCAAGTAATGTCAGGAATTATAACTGCATTAGAAAATACTCCTCCAGAATTATCAGCCGATTTAGTTGATATGGGGCTTGTTCTTACAGGAGGAGGGGCATTACTTAAAAATATTGATAAATTAATATCCAAGGAAACAGGATTGCCTGTTCAAATTGCAGATGATCCACTTTCTTGTGTTGCAATAGGTGCTGGAAAAGCACTAGAGCAAGAGGAAATGTTTTCTACAATGCTGTCAGAATATTAATTTTTTGTTAATTGAAACATGTCTACAAGCCGAGATGATTTTGGAATAGCTATTCGTTCGGCTCTTTTACAAAGAGGCGCAAAACAAAAATTTTCTCTCTTCGTTTTAATTTTGCTTTCATTGTCTATTTTCGTTTTAGATATTAGCGAATTAAAACCAGTAAAAATATTAAGAAGTTTACTTAACGATGGAGTCTATAGAATCTCCGCAATTTCTTCTTCTCCAATAAAATTTTCTGGAACTGTAAAGGATTTTTTTATTACCCATATCTTTGTTTACAAAGAAAATCGAAAACTAAAAACAGAACTTGAAGAGCTAAAGAATAAAGATTTTCAGACTTTATATCTACAAACGGCAAATAAGAGATTACAAGATATAATTCAGTTAGAAAAAAAATCGACTTTCACAACAGTAGCCGCAAAAGTTCTTCTTGATAAGAATAGTCCATATTTAAATTCAGTCATCATAAACAGAGGCAGTAATTCTGGAATTAAATTAGGAATGCCGGTTTTAAGCGAAGGTAATTTAGTAGGAAGAGTTGTTGAGGTCAATTTTTTTTCAGCCAGAATTTTACTTCTCAACGACTTAAACAGCAAGATTCCAGTGATGATTTCTCCCAAAGGTTCTCAAGCAATTCTCTCGGGACGTGGAGAAGATAAACCAAAATTAGAATATCTACCTGAAAAATTCGAACTCAATGATAAAAATTTAGTTTTTACATCTGGAAAAGACGGTATTTTTTTTGAAGGAATCCCAGTTGGCAATGTAATTTTTGAAGACAATAAAATAAAAGTAAAATTATTTTCCGATCCCAATCAGATATCTTTTGTCAATGTTATCTTGGACAAATCTTCAGATGCGGAGGCAATGTAAAAATGGCAATAAGTTTTAAAAGATTAAAAAAATTAATTCTTGAAATGGGGCCTCTAATATTACTTTTTTATATCTGTATTTCAGAGTTTCACACACAATTTTATTATTGGAAAATTTTTTCATTTAATCTTCAATTCATAATTATTTATTATTGGGTTTTAAGAAATCCAGATATTCTAGGGTATGGCTTTGTATTTTTATCAGGATTAATAAATGATGTAGTTTTAAGTTTACCTTTAGGAACAAGTGCACTTTGTTATTTATTTGTTTCACTTATTGCAGCATATGTAAGAAATGCTACCGTTCGAAGCTCATTATTTACAGATTGGTTTACTTTTATTATTGCCATATTAATTGGAAATTTTTTATATTTCTTTTTAATGAACAAGTTTGGAGGGGCGCAAGTAGAATACATTTCTATATTTTATAATTCTTTTTTTACATTTATATTCTATCCATTTTTTTGGGTGCTTTTTGAATTTTATAGAAAATTTATTATTGCGGGAGCTAAATGATTAGCGATAGAGCTGGAGGAGAAAGCAAAATACAATTAATCAGTAGAAGAATGTTCGTGATATCAGCAGCAAAAACCGTTGTTATTTTAGGAATTGTGGGAAGATTAATTTCTTTACAAATTAATGAAAGCAACAAGTATAAGACCTTGTCAGATAAAAATAGGTTTCGTGAATGGAAATTCGCCCCGCCTCGTGGAATCATTAAAGATTATTTTGGAAATGAAATCGCATCTAATAAACAAGTTTATCAACTTCATGTCATTCCAGAAAATACTGAAAATATAAATAGTTTATTTTTTAGGTTAAAGACTATTTTGAATTTATCTGACAAAGACATATTTAGATTAAAAAGAAAAATTGCATCCCAAAAGCCATGGGACCCCGTTATTGTTTCTGATAACTTAACATGGTCAGAATTTTCAAGAATTAATTTATTTTTACATGAACTACAAGGGGTTGAACCCACCATTTCCGTTGCAAGAGTTTATCATCAAGAATCTTTCTCTCATGTGATTGGATATGTCTCACAAATTAGTAAAAAAGATTTACAAAACAAAGAGTATTTAAGAAACATGAATGTGGTAGGCATGAGAGTTGGAAAAACAGGTTTAGAAAATAAACTGGATCCAGAAATGGTTGGTTCCATTGGTTATAAAAGATATGAGGTAAACGCTTTTGGAAAAAGAATTAAAGAAATATCAATTAGCCAAGGAGAGTCAGGTAAAACTTTTAAAACAACTTTAGATTTAGAACTTCAAAAGCTTTCAACTAAATTATTAAAAGATAAAACAGGTTCAGTTTGTGTTATGGACATTTATAAAGGAGACATTGTCATCATGGCCTCTTCGCCAACTTTTGATCCTAATAAATTTGTTCATGGTATTAGTCAAAAGGATTGGAAGCAATTAACTCAGCATAGAGGCAAACCTTTAGTGAACAAAGCCATGTCGGGTCTGTATCCTCCAGGCTCAACTATAAAAACACTAGTAACTATAAGCGCTTTAGAAAATGACGTTGTAAATCCAAAAATGGTTCAACAGTGTAAGGGGCATATTGAATTATACGGAGAAAAATTTCATTGTTGGAAGAAAAAAGGTCATGGTTTTGTTGATATGAAAGAGGCGATTAAACAATCTTGCGACGTATATTTTTATGAAGTTGCAAGAAGGTTGGGAGTAGATCGACTTTCAGAAACTGCAAAAAAATTTGGTCTTGGTAAAAAAGTCCTAGAAGGATTTCTTGAAGAAAAACAAGGAGTTGTTCCAAATACAAAATGGAAAAAAACCAATATAGGCCAAAACTGGTATCTTGGAGAAACTCTACACAGCGGTATTGGGCAAGGTTACTGGCAAACAACACCTTTGCAATTATGTTTAGTGATGGCTCAGATAGCCAACGGAGGTTATCAAATAAAACCAAAAATTATTTTGAGAGATAAGTCTTTCGAAGGATTAGAGGAGTTTATTAGAAACGAAGAAACTTCCGGAGAAAATCTAAATGCAATCGAAGGGTTCATTGGAAAATTAAAATATAAAACTCTTTTTAAAAATCAAGAAAACATAAATTTTGTTAAGGAAGCACTCTTTAAAGCTACTAATGAACCTCGTGGAACTTCATATCGTTCGAGATTAACAAAAAAAGGTTTTATATTTGCTGGGAAAACTGGAACCTCTCAAATAAGGAAATTTACCGCATTACAAAGAGAACTTGAAATTAAAAACGTAGATCTTCCTTACGAACAAAGAGACCATGCTTTATTTGTTGCATTTGCACCGTACCATGATCCAAGATATGCCATAAGTGTTGTTATTGAACATGGTGGTTCAGGAAGCAGTAGTGCGGCACCAATTGCAAAACAGGTAATTAAAAAATTATTAGAAAGACACTCATTAAGAGAAGTTCAACAAATCAAGGGTGAAAGTGCATAATGTTTAAACCAGGCGCAATTGTATCTCGTTTAACTTTTAGAGATAAAGTTTTTTCTTTAGATATAATTCTTATTGTTTCTATTCTGTTACTTGGAATAATTAGTTGCTTTGCAATGTATTCTACCGATGGTGGAGAATTTGCCTATCATACAAAAAGTCATATCGTAAGATTTTTTATTTTTTTTCTCTTATTTTTTGTGGTTTCTTTTTTTTCATCAACTTTTTGGTACAATTCAAGCACCATCTTTTATTTAATAGTTCTTGTTCTGTTAATTTCAGTAAAATATTTTGGTCTAACCTCTTCAGGATCACAAAGATGGCTGAATCTTTATTTTCTTAATTTACAACCCTCAGAGTTAATGAAAATTGGGCTTATTTTATTTTTAGCAAAGTATTATCACAGAATTTCATCAACCGATGTTAATAGACTTAGATATTTGCTCCAACCACTTATAGCTTTAATAGCTCCAGTTCTATTAGTGGTTATTCAACCCGATCTTGGAACATCTGTTTTAATTGCAGTTGGGGGCATAGCTGTGATCTGGCTTGCAGGAGTTAAGATGCAATTTTTTGCTTATCTTGGCATCATTTTCTTGTCTACTGCACCTGTTGTAATTTCTTTTTTAAAGCCCTATCAAAAATCTAGAATTTTAACTTTTTTAGATCCTTCTAGAGATCCACTTGGCGCAGGATATCAAATTACCCAGTCTAAAATAGCGATTGGTTCAGGCGGGCTATTTGGAAAAGGTTTTTTAAATGGATCACAGAGCTATCTTGATTATTTACCCGAAAAACATACCGATTTTATTTTTACTTTATTTTCGGAAGAATTTGGTTTTTTTGGATCCATTTCGATTTTAACACTTTATATGCTAATCACCTGGAGAATAGTAAGTATAGGCAATATGGTTAGAGGTAGTTTTGGAAAATTTTATTGTTACAGTTTTGCCACAGCTTTCTTTATCTATGTTGCGGTGAATATGGGAATGGTTTTAGGCTTAATACCTATAGTAGGAGCACCCTTGCCCATCCTTTCTTACGGCGGATCTTCAATGATGGCTATAATGCTAGGTTTGGGTATTGCGATGAGCTGCGGCATACACAAAGATCAAGTAATAGGATAATTCAACTAAAAATAGAGAAATTTAATCTAAAAAAATCTATTTTCACTCTTGCAAATATGTGAATAATTTGTTGTTATACACGGCCATGTTTGGAAACAATAAACCTAGCGAACCAAGACCTCTTAATGATAGCGGCAGGTCGCTTGTTAGTGAAACTTTTTCATTAGAAGGAACGCTTAGAACTTCAGGTGCAATTGACGTAGCCGGTTTAATAAAAGGCGGCGTTTACGCAAATGATTTAGTAATTAAAGAAACAGGCTCTATCGTTGGTCCTATCGAGACAGATAAAATAGAGATCTATGGTCATCTAGAGGGCAAAGTTGTTGCAAAAACTATCATTATTGGGAACACTGCAGTTGTAAAAGGCGATATTTTATTCAGCGAAACTTTAAAAACAGAAGCAGGCGCAGATATTACTGGTTATATCAAAAAAACTGAGAGCACAAGTTTAGAAGCAGCAGAAAATGAGTTTAGGTTAGACTCAATAGAATCCGATTCGAACAAGGAACAATCTAAAAAGTCAGGCCGTCCAAAAATAGTTGCTAGCAACTAATAAAAAGCAGTACAATCTATCATATTTTAATCAATAGGAATTTGAGTTAGAACGTGTTTATGTCTACTGGCAGTTGTTCATCAGTTGGAGTAGTTGGCGCGGGTATCCAAGGTGTTTGTATAGGTCTTCAATTATTAAAAAAAGATATACCAACAACGATATTCGACTCTACTGATCTTAAGGAAAGGGCGTCCTATGGCAATGCCGGACATTTTTCGCCCTATGCTGTATTGCAATTAAATAGACCAGATATTTTATATGACATCCCGAGAATGCTGTTCAGTTCCAACGGACCTTTGGCGTTAAAGTGGAATTACATTCCAAAAATGTTGCCGTGGATAGCAAGATACCTAAAAAATTGTAATAAAAAATCAATGTTACATACCGCTAAATACATGAATCAAATCTTAGACCTTTCAATGGAAGCTTATGAAGAGATATTTCAAGAAATTGATACAACTAATTTAGTAGAGAAAAAAGGCATTATATACATTTGGACAAATCGAAATCTAAAAAGTAGAGAATTGGAGATCAAAGTCAGAGATGATTTAGGAGTAAAGCAAAAGTTATTATCCGTTAAAGAAATTTTAGATCTAGAGCCAAATTTAAAACCTGTTTTTTCAGGAGGCGTTTACTTTGATTATGCTTCTCACGCAAGAGATCCTGGCGAATTTTTAAAAAAAATATTTGAACTTTTTATTCAAAGAGGGGGAAAATTTATTAAAGAAAATGTAAAATCGGTAAGCCAAATTAGTGCAAAAGAAACGTTAATTAAAACAGATTCAAAAGAATTTAAGTTTGAAAAATCTGTAATTGCCGGCGGTGCATTTTCTAAAAAATTAACAGATCAACTAGGTGAAAAAATACCTTTAGATACAGAAAGAGGATATCATGTTCATTTCAAAGGCATGGATAAATTACTCAATAGGCCCGTTATCTTTTTAGATGGAGCGTTTGGTATGACACCTATGAACCAAGGCTTGAGAGCTGTTGGGACTGTTGAACTGGGAGGGTTAGAAAATCCAGCATCCAAAAAAAGAATTCAATATATCGTTAATTGTGCTAAAGAACTTTTACCTCAACTAGGTGAGCATGAAGACGAGTGGTTAGGCTTTAGACCTACATTACCTGATTTTCTTCCTGTTTTAGGGCCTTCAAAACACAATAAAAATATTATTTATGCTTTTGGGCACCAACACTTAGGATGGACATTGGGCGCAATAACAGGAAAAATAATTTCTGGTATTTTGACAAATGAAAAAACAAATTTGGATTTGTCCGCTTATAGTTCAACAAGATTTAGTTAGAGGTCATTTTGTTTTCAAGAGATAAAATTGCTTATATTCTTTTAATACTTACAACTTTATTTTGGTCAGGAAATTTTATTGTTGGCAAGGCTGCTAGTCTTTTTGAAATTCCACCATTTACATTAAATTTTTATAGATGGGTATTTGCTTGGTTAATATTAGCACCATTTACACTTCCAGAAATTATCAGAAAAAAAAATTATATATTAGAAAATATCGGATTAATTATCATTTTGGGAATAACAAGTGTTACAATATTTAATTCAATTGTTTATTACTCATTAAACTTTACTCAAGTCATCAGTGGAGTTTTAACGATTTCGACTATTCCGGTAATGATAATTTTTTTTTGTTGGCTATTTAAAATTGAAAAAACAAACA
The DNA here is from genome assembly GCA_017640245.1 of Pelagibacteraceae bacterium. Taxonomy (GTDB): domain Bacteria; phylum Pseudomonadota; class Alphaproteobacteria; order Pelagibacterales; family Pelagibacteraceae; genus Anoxypelagibacter; species Anoxypelagibacter denitrificans. Next base: position 1,544 of record JAGFWA010000001.1, on the reverse strand, counting down.
TTTATCAAATATTAGGTGTAATTTTTTCTCTTTTGGGAGTTGTCGTAATAATTGCAAAGGCTGATTTGGAGATTCTATTAAATCTGAACTTTAACAAAGGTGACTTATGGATGGTTTTTGCAATGTTTTCTTGGGCTATATACTCAGCTTTATTAAGGAAGAAAAAATTTGAATTATCACAATTATCTCTTTTGCAAACAATTATTTCTGCTGGTTTAATTTTTTTGTTACCAACATATTTGATAGAATTAGCTTTGGGTTATAAGGTGAGCATTCATTTACCTTTTGTATTAACTTTAACTTATGTTGTTATCTTTCCAGGATTGGCATCTTTTATTTTTTGGATTAAAGGGATCTCTATAATTGGTTCAAATCGATCTGGAATATTTTTGCATTTAATGCCAATTTTTAGCACGATATTGGCTATAATTATTTTTAAAGAAAAATTTATGACCTACCATTTAATTGGAGCAATACTGATTATTACAGGTATTTATTTATCAAATAAGAAAGTAGCCAATGATTAAAGTGGCAGTTTTGGACGATTATCAAAATATTTTTAGAGAGTTTATTGATATTGATAAACATAAGGATAAATATGATTTTACAATTTTTAATCAACCTTTTGCAAATAAAGATGAAGCTTTGGCCGCTTTAGAGGAATTCGAGGTGCTATTTGTTATGAGAGAGAGAACTCTAATTTCAAAGTCTTTAATATCTGGCATAAAAAACCTAAAATATATCATGACTAGCGGGATGAGGAATAAAGCGATTGATTTAGAGGAGACAAAAAAAAGAAATATTATTGTTTGTGGCACAGACATCAACCCTAATCCTGCAGCTGAGATTACCTGGGCTTTAATACTTGGGCTTATGAGAAATATGAAACAAGAAATTGATAATATGTTTCAAGGCTATTGGCAAACTACCGTTGGTTTTGAATTAAAAGGAAAAATTTTAGGTTTAATTGGTCTTGGAAAAATTGGATCTCAAGTGGCAAAGATAGGAAAGGCTTTCGGCATGCAAGTTGTAGCGTGGAGTGAAAATTTAAATTTATCACATGCAAATGAACTTGGTGTATTACCTATGAGCAAAAAAGAATTGTTAAAAAATGCAGACATTGTTTCTTTGCACGTGGTTTTAGGAGAAAGATATAAAAACCTTATCACAAAAAAAGATTTTGAAATGATGAAAAAAACTTGTTTTTTAATAAATACATCAAGAGGGCCAATTATCAATGAGGAAGATTTAGTAAATGCTTTAGACAATGATGATATCGCTGGAGTAGGTTTAGACGTTTATGATGTGGAACCCTTACCACAAAATCATAAATTAAGATTCTTTTCTAATACTCTATTATTACCTCATCTTGGCTATGTAACTGAAGAAAATTACTCATTGTTTTATAATCAAATGATAGAAAATCTTAATTCTTGTTTAGAAGGAAAACCTAAAAGGATTTTGGAGTGAATTTTTCCTCATTTTGATCATCTAGTTCAAAAAAGTAAAATTCTTATTTTTGGCTAAAATTAAGGGTTTTTAAC